>DATCFM010000034.1:0-144968 GCA_036509515.1 Acidobacteriaceae bacterium | reverse complement strand
GGCCAACATACTCTACACGTCCCGGAAGCGTGTCCTTGATCCGCTCCCACTGCGCCCCGCTCAACTCATATCGACTCGCCACATCAACAACTGCAACAGCTCACACCCCACCCGCAAAGTCTATATGTGGATACTGCCTAGAGTTCCGAAGGGTCCGGCCAGTACTTACGTACAGGCCGGGCTCCCGCTTTCTGCGTTCTCCGCATGCAGCGGTACCTAAGGCCACCCCGCATCCCCGGCCCGGACAGCAAAACCAAAGCCCGCCAGCTCATCGCCGACACAGGCCTCGCCGCCGTAGCCGGCTCCGCCTTCTTCAGCACAGACTCAAAAACGCCACAACCGCGGCGACCACCTGCTCCGCTTCTGCTTCGCGAAAAAAGACGCCGACCTCACCGAAGCCTGCCGCCGCCTCGACACATACCAGCGTTAACCACTAGCCCTTACGCTATTGAGTTCTTTTAGTGCGGAATACCGCTTTCGATGCCGTTTAGCATTGCAAACCTTACATTCGCAATGCACGCCGCCTTCAGTACCTGGTAGCTTTTCCCTCCTGGAGAAAAATCGGGGAGCGATTTCCATTCTTCGCATGATGAACAACGTTTTTTGTCTTTCCCCTTACCATTCGCAATTTCATCAGCTAATCTTATGCCCAAAACCAAACAGTACCTGCATATCGATCTACTCTTCATTGCTCATCGGGCTGCGCCTCGCGAGAAGATGGCAGCTCCCGACTCAAGAATGAACGCGCAAAAGAATGGGGCGGCGATTCATCTCGCCGTCCCATGGTCCGTCGTATCCCGCTGACGCTCAACAACCGTGCAGAATCGCCGTGTCATACGGCAGCGTCAAAAACCGCCGCTGCCCGCAGCGCCCCCCCGCAATCGAAGGAATCAGCATCACCTCATCGCCGTCCTCGAACTGGTGCGCGTCCCCACCCAGGAACCGGATGTCCTCATCGTTCACATACACGTTGATGAACTTCCGCAGGTTCCCGTTATCATCCTTCACATTCTGAGCCAGCGCGGGAAACTTCGCATCGAACTCCGCCAGCAACCCCGGCAAATTCTTCGCCTCGCTCGCAAACGTCTTCTGTCCATCCGTATGCCGAGCCAGCGCGGTCGGCAGCGTCACCTTCACACTCATCGCGCCCCTCCAGCGATCGCCAGCTCTTGCTGCTCGCCCGCCCCGCCCACAAGCGACCCGTCGATCTCCCCGACCTCCCGAAGATACGCATCGAACTCCGCCAGCCTCGGCTTCACCGCACGCGCTTCGGCAAACCGCCCAACCAGCGCATCCGTTGTTTTCAGCCCATTGCCCGTAATGCAGACAACCGTCAGCTCGCCCGCGCCGATCCGTCCCTGCGCAATCAGCTTCGCCGTCACCGCCGTCGTCACGCCGCCGGCCGTCTCGGTAAAGATGCCCTCCGTCTCGGCCAGCTCCTGAATCCCCGCAACGACCTCGACATCCGAGACATCCTCCGCGTGTCCGCCGGTCGACTGAATCATCTTCGCGGCAGCAGGCCCGTCGGCAGGATTGCCAATCGCCAGCGATCGCGCAATCGTATTCGGCTTCTGCGGCTCAATCTCGTCCCATCCCTGCTTCACCGCATGGCTTATCGGCGAGCACCCCGTAGCCTGCGCTCCAAAGAACCGCACCGGCTTCGATTCCACCAGCCCCAGCGCGATCAACTCGTCGAACGCCTTCCTGATCTTCCGCACCAGCGATCCGCCCGCCATCGGAACCACAACGTTATCCGGCAGCCGCCACCCCAGCTGCTCGGCAATCTCATACCCCACCGTCTTCGACCCTTCAGCGTAGTACGGCCGCAAATTCACATTCACAAATCCCCAGTTGTACTCATCCGCAATCTGCGTGCACAACCGGTTCACATGGTCATAATTCCCATCGATCCGCACCAGCCGCGCGCCGTACACCAGCGTATTCAGAATCTTCGCCGGCTCCAGGTCCGCCGGCACCAGGATGCAAGCCTTCAGCCCCAGCCGCGCCGCCTGCGCCGCCACGCTGTTCGCCAGGTTTCCCGTCGACGAGCACCCGACAACCTCAAACCCGAACGCCTGCGCATTCGCCAGCGCCACACTCACCACGCGGTCCTTGAAGCTCAGCGTCGGAAAGCAGACCGCATCGTTCTTCACATAAAGATTGTTAGACCCAATCCGCTTGCCCAGCCGCTTCGCCTTCACCAGCGGCGTGAAGCCCACCGGCAGGTCGGGCTCAAACCCTTCAGGAATCGGCAGCAGCTCCTTGTACCGCCAGATACTCGCCGGTCCCGCCGCCACCGACTCGCGCGTGAACCGTCCCCGCACCGCCTCAAGGTCGTACTTCACCTCCAAAGGCGCCAGGCAATCGTCGCAGGCCGACTGCGGACGATTCCCAAAGCTCTTGCCGCACTCATTGCAACGCAACTCGTACGCCGCGCCAACCCTACAGGAAGACTCCCGAGCACTCATGGCGAAACACTCCCGGCAGCTTTCGGGGTACGTTCCTGAGACTCACTCTCTTTTTTTCTGGAGAACCGCCGCGTACGGTCTAGGGAAAAATCAACGCGGGATGCAGTGAATGAATACCTGCTATACCGAATCTCATGTTCCCTGGTTTCTCCAGGAGAGAGTTGACACCGGTACGCCTTTGTTCTGTCCGGTTGTCGTGGCGTCTCAGGGCTCGTCCCTCAGCCACTCTGCATGAAATCCGACCTGCCTTGCGGCAGGAGGAATGTTTCGTTTATACCATCCATCCCCAGACAGCGCAAACCCTCTGTGGATTTTTTATGCTGACATTATTGATACTTATGATCTTCGCACCCTCATCTTCATTATCTTTCCCTAGTCAAACCGCCGGGTCTCTGTGCAACAATGTTGCGAGCTTGATCCGCAGCTTATATCGGTCAGGAGCACTGAACATGTTTCGTACCTTCGTCATGGCAGCAGCGATCATCACCCTTCCCGTTCTTTCACCGAGCGTTCTCCTCGGCCAGCAGGCGCCACCCTCCACTCAGGGTCAACACAGAACGCTACCCAGGCCCACCAACCTCCAGGTTCTGCCCAAAGACATCTCCACCGAAGACCTCCTCAAAGTCATGCACGGCTTCACGCAGCAGCTCGGCGTACGCTGCACCTTCTGCCACGCCGAAGACGCGACGACCCACCATCCCGACTTCGCCTCCGACGCCAAGCCGCAGAAAAACTCCGCTCGCATCATGATGCGCATGACCCATGAGATCAACACCAAGTACCTCGCGCAGATCCAGGACCCCGACGCGATGCCCGAGATGAAGACAGTCTCCTGCGGCACCTGCCATCGCGGCCACAGCATGCCGGAGATCTTCACGCCACCGGAACAGCACGAAGCGCCCGCGAAGTCGTAGGTGGTATCGACCTATAGGTGGCTTGTAATTGATTGAATAAGATAGAAATTGTCATCCTGAGCGGAGCCTCTCGCAGTTTCATCGCGAGAGGCGCAGTCGAAGGATCTGCAGTCTGCTCGTAGCACCCACACTCCCTCCGGGTTTTCAACCCATTCTTCCTCTGCCACGCCGACCTATCTCGATATTGCCTAGCGCAGCGGCATCAGCCCTGCAATCCGTCCGGTCGTAATTCCGCCACATAGTGCCCCGCCGCGCCCCAACCCACCCGCGTATCTTTCCAATAGCGCTCGCTACTATTAGTCATAGTCAGCATTATTTCTTTGCCATACCTTGAACCGCGAGGTATCATAATCTCGCAATGGCCGCCCGCGATACCAACCCGAACTTCATGAACGGCGTCCCCGAACTCCTCATCCTCAAGCTTCTCCACCAGCAGGAGATGTACGGCTATGAGATCGTGCAGGCCATCCGCAGCCGCAGCGGCGATCTCATCGCCCTCGGCGAAGGTGTCGTCTACCCCGTCCTGCACGGCCTCGAACACGACGGCGCCCTGAAGTCGCGGCGCAAGATCGTCAACGGCCGCAGCCGAATCTACTACACCGTCACCGCCGCCGGCTCCCGCCGATTGGCCCATCTATCCCGCACCTGGACCGACCTCACAACCACCATCCAAACCATGCTCACAGGAGGCCTCCATGAAGAAGCCCTTTCATGAACTCCACGAACGCCTGCTCCGCGCCGGCGTTGCTCCACGTCACGTGCGCCGCTATCTCGCCGAGCTTTCCGACCACCTCGCCGACCTCATCGCGGAAGAGCAACTCGCCGGCCACAACCGCGCCGACGCCGAATCCGCCGCGCTCCTTCGTCTCGGCAGCAGCGACGATCTCGCCCGCGCCATGATCGGTCAGCGCCAGTTCCAGGCCTGGTCTGCCCGCGCGCCCTGGGCGACCTTCGGCCTCGGTCCACTCGCGCTTCTGGTCGCGGCCTACTTCCTCGCCTGTCTCATCTTGTGGTCGGGGTGGCAGATCTTTCTTCCCTTGTCCCGCACGCCCTTCGTCCGCATCGACGGCATCGCCGTCCTCTTCTTTGGCGTCGGCAGATCGATCTACTTCGCTGCGCCGATCCTCGTCGGCTGGGTCATCGTCCTCATCGCCGCCCGCCAGCGACTCAAACTCCTCTGGCCCATCGCCGGCCTCGTGCCCATCGCCTTCATCGCCAGCATGGCCCGCGTTCACGTAACCCGCCCATCCGTCCCTGGCGCTGCAGGACACGTCAGCATGGGCCTCTCCTTCCCCACTATTCAGGGCGTCTTCTTCACCCTGCTCTATGTCCTCGTAATTCTCTCGCTCACGCTACTTCCGTATCTGCTTTGGCGCCTCCTGCGCGCCCTTGCTCACGCCTGGTCAACGGTCCGCCCTCACCCCGCCGGATCGTAGTTCAAGTTCTGCCCCATCCACCGCTCCACCTCAGCCACGCTCATCCCCTTGCGCTCTGCATAGTCCGCAACCTGGTCGCGATCGATCTTCCCCAGGCTGAAGTACCGCGACTGTGGATGCGCAAAATACAACCCGCTCACACTCGACCCCGGCCACATCGCAAACGATTCCGTGATCTGCATCCCGGTCTTCGCTTCCACATCCAGCAGCCGCCAGATCGTCCCCTTCTCCGTGTGGTCCGGGCACGCCGGATACCCAGGCGCCGGCCGGATCCCGCGATACTTTTCGTCAATCAACTCCGCCGGACTCAATCCCTCCGCGCACCCATATCCCCACTCATCCCGCGCCCGCTTGTGCAAACACTCCGCGAAAGCCTCCGCCAGCCGGTCGGCGATCGCCTCCGCCATAATCGCGTTGTAGTCGTCGTTCTCCGCGCGGAACCGGTCGCCAAGCTCCTTCATCCCGATGCCGCTCGTCACCGCAAACGCGCCGATCGAATCGCGCAGTCCGGTCTCCTTCGGTGCAATAAAATCCGCCAGCGACCGGCACGGCTCGCTGCCTTCCTTGTTCGCCTGCTGGCGCAAAAAGTGCAGCCGGTCGAGTACCGTCGCCCGCGCATCCTCCGTATACAGCTCAACATCGTCGCCCACCGCGCTGGCCGCAAAGAACCCATACACTCCGCGCGCCGTCAGCAGCTTCTCTTTGATAATCCGATCCAGCAGCGCCTGCCCATCGGCAAACACCTTGCGCGCCTCCGCACCCTGACGCTCATCGTCAAGAATCCGTGGATAGACTCCCTTCAGTCCCCACGCATGAAACAGCGGCGACCAGTCGATATACTCCCGCAGCGTCGCCAGCGGAAAATCATCCAGCACGTGCACGCCCTTGAACTCCGGAACCGCCAGGTCCTCCGCGCGCCACTCAATTGGCGTCCGCCGCGCCCGCGCTATCTCAATCGATACAACCTGCTGCCGCGGCGCCGAATACCTCTTGCGTATGTCCGCATACTCGGCGCGATGTTTCTCCACAAACGCTTCCTTGCCATCGTCGCTCAAAAGGCTCGTCGTCACCGGCACCGCCCGGCTCGCATCCAGAATATGCACTACCGGCTGGCTGTAGTGCGGAGCAATTTTAATGGCCGTATGCGTGCGCGTCGTCGTCGCTCCGCCAATCAGCAGCGGCAGCTTGAACCCCTGCCGCTCCATCTCGCGCGCCACATGCACCATCTCATCCAGCGACGGCGTAATCAGTCCGCTCAGACCAATGATGTCGGCTCGCACCTCTTTCGCGCGCTCCAGGATCTTCTCCGCCGGAACCATCACCCCCAGGTCAATCACCTCGTAGTTATTGCACGCCAGCACCACGCCGACGATGTTCTTGCCGATATCGTGAACATCGCCCTTCACCGTCGCCAGCAGAATCTTTCCCTGCGCCTTGACCTCTTCACCCGCAGCCGCCGAAGCCGCCTTCTCGGCCTCCATAAACGGCGTCAGATAAGCCACGGCCTTCTTCATCACGCGCGCCGACTTCACCACCTGCGGCAGAAACATCTTGCCCGCCCCAAACAGGTCGCCCACCACGCTCATCCCCGCCATCAGCGGCCCTTCAATCACCAGCAGAGGCCGCCCCAGCTTCTCGCGCGCCTCTTCCGTGTCGGCGTCGATATAGGCATCGATGCCCTTCACCAGCGCATGCGACAACCGTTCCTCCACCGTTCCGTGCCGCCACTCCTCGGCCTTCTTCTCCGTCGCCGCCGCATCGCTTCCCTCCACCTTCAGCCGCTCGCCAAAATCCACCAACCGCTCCGTCGCGTCCGGCCGCCGGTTCAGAAGCACATCCTCCACCAGCACCTTCAGCTCCGGGTCAATCTCCTCATAAACCTCCAGCATCCCGGCATTCACAATGCCCATATCCATACCCGCCGCAATCGCGTGGTACAGAAACGCCGAGTGCATTGCCTCGCGAACCTTGTTGTTGCCGCGAAAGCTGAACGAGATATTCGAGACGCCGCCACTCACCTTCGCATTCGGCAGGTTCGCCTTGATCCACCGCGTCGCATTGATGAAGTCGACCGCGTAGTTGTTGTGCTCCTCCATCCCGGTGGCCACCGTCAAAATGTTCGGATCGAAGATGACGTCCTCCGGCGGAAACCCAGCCTCATCCACCAGGATCCGATAGGCCCGCTCGCAGATCCGAATCTTCTCCTCATATGTCGCGGCCTGTCCCTTCTCGTCGAAGGCCATTACCACCACCGCCGCTCCATACTTCAGCACCGTCCGTGCATTCTGCCGGAACCTCTCCTCGCCCTCCTTCATCGAAATCGAGTTGACGATGCCCTTGCCCTGCAGACACTTCAGCCCCGCCTCAATGACCTCCCACTTCGACGAGTCCACCATAAACGGGACCTTCGCCACCTCCGGCTCGCTCCCCAGCAGTTGAAGAAAGCGCGACATCGCCGTCACGCCGTCGATCATCCCTTCGTCCATGCAGATGTCGATGACGTTGGCGCCATTCTCCACCTGCTGTCGCGCAATGCTCACAGCCTCTTCGTACTTCCCCGCTTTAATCAACTTCGCAAACTTCGGTGACCCGGCCACGTTCGTCCGCTCGCCGATCATGATGTACACGCCCTGCTGCTGCGTAAACGGCTGCGACCCCGACAGCCGCAGCGGCTTCCACCTCTCCCGGCTTTGACTATCCTCTCCGCTCATGCCGCCACCTCAATTCTCTCGCCAATCACTCTCGGAGCCACACCCGCCAGCGCCTTCGCAATCGCCGCAATATGCTCCGGCGTATTGCCGCAGCATCCGCCCGCAATATTGATCAACCCCGCCCGCGCAAACTCGCTCAGCGACCGAGCCATGTCCTCCGGCCCCAGATCGAACCCCGTCTCCGCCAGTGGATTCGGCAGACCCGCATTCGGATAGCACGAGATCGCGGCATCCGCCTTCTCCGAAAGCTCCTCCAGAAACGGATACATCAAATCCGGTCCCAGCGAGCAGTTCAGCCCCACCGACAGCGGCTTCACATGCTTCACCGCCGTCCAGAAAGCCTCTGTCGTCTGCGCCGAGATCAGCGTCTCTCCGCCCCTCCCCACCGCCGCCGAGATCATCACCGGCAGATCCTTGCCCTTCGCCGACAATCCATCCTCATCAAACACCTCACGAATCGCGACCAGCGCCGCCTTCGCATTCAGCGAGTCGAAGATCGTCTCCACCAGCAGCATGTCCACGCCGCCGGCAATCAACCCCCGCACCTGCTGCGCATACGCAGCCTTCACCTGGTCAAACGTCACCACGCGAAACCCAGGATCATCCGCATCCGGAGAATTCGACAGCGACACCGTCAGCGGCCCAATCGCTCCCGCCACAAACCTCTGCCGTCCCGTCTCATTCCCAACTCGATCAGCCCACTCCCGGCACTGCCGCGCCGACTGCTCATTGATCTCCCACGCCAGCCTTCCCAGCGATTCGTCCTCAATGATCTTCTGGTAAAACTCCGGATCCTTCCGCCCTCCATGCTCGCGCGGGTCTTCCACAAAAAATTCACTCTGCGCAATGCTGGTCGCGCCAAACGTATTCGTCTCGATGATGTCCGCCCCGGCCTCCAGAAACCGCCGGTGAATATCGCAGATCATCTGCGGCTGCGTCAGCGAAAAAAGATCGCCGTTGTTCAGCAGGTCCTTGGTCGCATCCTTGAACCGCTCACCGCGAATGTCCGGCTCCTTCATGCCATACGTGCGAATCGTCGTCCCCATCGCCCCATCGATAATGGCAATCCGCCGCTCCAGAATCTGCTCTAAGGGGTGCTTCTCCGTTCTCATCTCATCTCCTCCAAAATCACTCAGCGCCTATCGCAACATCGGCGAGCCCTGAGGCTCGCCGTCGGCTTTCTGGGCCCTGGGCCCTGGGCCCTAAGCCCTGAACCCTGTCAAGCAAGCGTCTCAGCCTCTTCCTGACTCGAGTGCGGAAGTCCTGTCGCCACCGGCACCAGCAGGTCTTCCTTGCGCATGACCATGGTCGTCGCATTCAGGCTGGCCAGTTCAAACCCGTGTCCATGCGTAATCGCGTCGGTCGGACAAGCCTCCACGCAGTACCCGCAGAAGATGCAGCGGTTGTAATCGATGTTGTAAACCTTCGCATACCGCTCCGCCGAGCTGATGCGCTTCTCCGCCGTGTTGTCCGCCGCCTCGATATAAATGCAGTTCGCGGGACACGCCGCCGCGCACAGAAAACACGCCACGCACTTCTCCAGCCCATTCTCATCGCGCTGCAGCTGGTGCTTGCCGCGAAACCGCTCCTGCAAGACCGCGCCCCGCAACGGCCCCTTGCCGTCCGGATAATTCTCCACCTCGCTCGGCTTGAACGCCTCGCCCAGCGTAATGCTCATGCCCTTCGCGATAGCCGCCGCATTGCGCACAATCGACATAACAACAGTATAAGGCCTCGTTCGGAACTGCTTTGAAGGGAACGGGCTTCACCCCGCACGTCAACCATTAGCATTTACCACCTCAACTACGGCAGCACCGCCTTCACCACCCCAAACCCACTCACCTCGCGCACAATCCCGCTGATCAAATCCGCGCGCGGAACCGACACCCTCGCCTCGCGCACCGGCCCCGTCCCCTGGGCGCTCTCAATCATCTCGCGCAGCTTGTTCGCCGTCGGCAGCTCAAACCCTTCGCTCACCCAAACTTCATTGTCCTTCAGCGACAGCAGCACATCGCCCTCGCTCGACGAAAACACGCGCTCATCGTCGCTCGTTTCATCCTTCTGCCGCCGCGTCAGCCCGTCATACTGCCTGGGCAGCTCCTCCTCAAACACATGGAAGAAGCTCCGCGCCGAATCCGGATTCTTCCACCGCGACAGATACAGAATCGC
Organism: Acidobacteriaceae bacterium; assembly: GCA_036509515.1. Lineage (GTDB taxonomy): Bacteria > Acidobacteriota > Terriglobia > Terriglobales > Acidobacteriaceae > Granulicella. The sequence goes on along the minus strand of DATCFM010000034.1, from coordinate 135,270 downwards.
CAGCGAAGCCGTCGTCTCCTTTTCCTCCGCCGTCGCACTCTTGCGTTGCGCCGCGTAATAGATCCCGCCATCCCACTCCGGAGCCAGCGCCTCCGCCAGCGGCTTGCCGCCAAACAGCTCCGCCGTCATTCGCACATCCAGCTCGCCCATCACGCCCACGTCATACGGCGCATACCCCGCGCTCTCCAGCACCGGATGAATATCCGGCATGAGCAACAACGGCTGCGGCGTGTTCTCCAGGTACCGGTTCGGCTCCATGATCTCCGCGCTCGTATTCGGCGGAGACTTCAGCACACCCGCAAACGCGCGATCCGTGCTCGTCTTCACCAGCACCGCCTGCTCGAAGTTCAACCCTGCCGTATAGGGAAACAGCAGCGACTCCTGCAGCACCAGCGGAGCTCGCGCCAGCACCGGCGAATCGCTCATGTCCCCCGCGCCATTCTCCAGTTGCGTTCCCACCTGCGGAACATCCTTCAGCGTCTTGCCCGTCGGCTTCAGTAGATAGTCGGCGAAACTCACCATCGCCTGCCCTTCCAGCACCGCCTCGCGCGCCGTTCCCGCCTCGTCCGTCTCAATGTGCTTCGAGTCCTCGGCGGAATTCTTCGCCACGCTGTCCGGCTCCGGATCCTCCCACTTGTTCAGTCCCACCCTCTGGTCCTGCAGAGCATGCGTCAGCTCATGCGCCATCACAGGCTTTTGCTGCTCAATCGGCACCCAGTCCAGCAGGTTCATCGTCTTCGTCTTGTTGTCGTAGAAGCCCGCAATCTGCTCTGTCAACAGGCTCAGCAAAAACGGCCGCAGCTGAAAGTCGCGATCCAGCAGCCCAAACTTCTTCAGCACCAGCTCGCTGCGCTCCATGCGCTTCGTGCTCTTGTCCTCGTCGAACTTCTTGCGCAGCTCCGCATTCACCTTGTCGCGCGTGATGAAGACCTTCTTGATCGGGTGCTCGATCGGCAGCCCCGTATCCTTGCTCACAAACTCGAAGATCTGGTCCGCATCTCCCAGCAGCTCCGTCTCCTGAGCCTTGCTCAACGGCTTGGCGTCTTCCACAATCGTCGTCTTCCCGGACTGCAACTGCGGAGGCGTCACACCCGGCGTATTAGCCGGCACCGGTGCGCCCGTCTGCGGAGCACCCGTCGCCGGCGCATTCGTCTGCGGCTTTGCTGGCGCATCGGTCTGCGGCTGCGCCGGCGCCGTCTCACCGGGCGACGAGTTCCCCTGCGCCCACATCCCCACCGGCACCGTCAGCGCCAACGCAAAAACCGCAACTCGAAAACATCCCACCCGAAAACTCACTCCGCCTCCATGCCACATCTCTTCAAGTGTACGCAACAACTCGCAACCCAAATCCCGACATTAGCCGTTGCCGTTGCCCCCGCAGCTACCGTTCGTGCCACTCCATGCCCTGCCGTTGCCATCGTCCTTGCCACCCAGCCTTTGCCGTTGCCATCGTCATTGCCGCCCTGCCCCTGCCGTTGCCATCGTCCTTACCGCCGCTGCCCTGCCGTTGCCACTATCGGTCCCGCAGCCACCGCGCTTTTGGTTGTCATCCCGTAGGGATCTGCTTCTGCCGTTGCCTTTCTAGTTGTCATTCCCGCAGGGAATCTGCGTTTGTTTTTGCACTTGCTTTTGCTCGTCATCCTGAGCAAAGCGAAGAACCCCTGTATTGGCTGTTGCCTTTGCTGTTGCTGTTGCTGTTTGCTGGTGCTGTTTGCTATTGCCTTTCTGGTTGTCATTCCGTAGCGCAGCGAAGGAATCTGCTTTTGCTTTTGCTCCTTCATTTCTCAGCACCCCCAAAGGCTCGCTCTTGATATCCGGGTTCGCAAAGCACCACCGCTCCAAGCGCCAACGGCGCGCCGTATACCAGCCTGGGGCATCGCCCCAGGGAAACAAGCCGCGCCGCAGGCGCATCCGCTCTGCCGAAGGCCCCAGCGTAGGCGAAGCCGCAGCGACCGAATTGCCTTCTTCCGCCCCGCCACAACCGTCACCCCCTCGACTGCGCCCGCAGCGAGGCCGCACCAAAATCTTGTCAAGCCCCCAAACCACCTATATCAAACAAAACAAAGAGAAAAATCGCTGCACATTAATTCTACTCAACTCTCTACAATAGAAGTAGGGCTAAGAATTCGGGTGCCCCATTCGTGACGACGGTCCCATCGTCGCCTGAGTGGGTTCGAAAGACACAAACCCACCGCAACCCGCTCATTCCAGAGATCTTGCGCGTAAAATATCTGGAATGAATATTTTGCGCAGAAATTTTGCTCTAAGTCTTTGAATCAAAAGAAACCGGCCCCCAAACAAGGGGAGGGGAGGAGTCGCCGCATGCCAGCCGCAACACAAACCGAGCTCGACGCCATCCTCCACCACGCAGCCATCGCCCCCATCGACCGCGCCTTCCTCCGCATCACCGGCTCAGACGCCACCCGCTGGCTCAACGGCATGGTCACCAACTCCATCCAGGCGCTCGCGCCCGGCGAAGGCAACTATAACCTCCTCCTCAACGCCCAGGGCCGCATCCTCGGCGACTGCACGGTCTACCGCGAGCCGGACGGCGATTCGCCTGCGTTCGTCCTCGCGACCAGCACGCAACAGATCGATGCTATCCAGAAGCACCTCGACCACTTCATCATCATGGATGACGTTGAGCTGACTTTGATGGAGCATTACAGCCACACCGTGCTCCTGATTGGACGTGAAGCCCCTCAGGTTCTCCGGAGGATGGAGAACCCAAGCCCGGGCTGCAGCTCCTTTGCGGATTCTGCACCGCTGCGCCTGCACTATTATCCACAGACGGCGAGCCAACTGACGACGCCAGCCGATGGCCCAATCCCCTGCTTCGAAATATCTCCGAGCTTCCCGGTCGATGACCTCCTCGAAGAAGCTAAGGCAGCCGGAGCAATCGAAGTCTCACCCGAAGCCCTCGAAGCCTTCCGCATCCTCGAAGCCCGTCCGCTCTACGGCCGCGACATCACCGACAAGTACCTCCCGCAGGAGATCAACCAGCCGCAAGCCCTGCACTTCGCCAAAGGCTGCTACCTCGGCCAGGAGATCGTCGAGCGCATCCGCTCCCGAGGCCAGGTCCACCGCCTCCTCATGCCCCTCACCCTCACCGGCTCGCTCCCCGCCGAGCTGCCCGCGCCCCTTCACTCGCCCAGCGAAGGCCAGGCCCGCTCCGTCGGTGAGATTACCTCCGCCGCGCTCGTCCCTCTGCCCGAAGGCCCCCAACTCCTCGCCCTCGGCTACGTCCGCCGCGAAGCACTGGAAGGCCCGCAAGCCTCCCACCAACCCCTCACCTACAACGGCGGCACCGCCGCTCCACGACCTCAGCCCCAAGTCGAATCAACTCTGGCCGCATCCAACTAATTCGATCTCTCATCTCTGTTTCTGATCTCTGGAACCCAACATATGCCTGACACCCCCTTCGTCATCAACGACCGCCGCAAGTTCACCGCCGAAGGCGAGCTCCGCCCCGACGCTCACATCGAGCACGAGCTCCAACCCGAGCCCGAGCAACCGAAAGCAACTCCGCCCGAGCCCCGAGAGCCCATCCCCTTCCCATCCGCGGACACCGCGAAGCTCAACGCCGAAGCCACAACAGCCGATACGCTCCCCGATGAAGACCGTCTGCCTCCGCCGCCCACCGCCGAGCAGACCGAGCAGGCCACTCGCGCCTACTCCGCCACCGTCGACCGCCTCGACACCGCCATCCGCGCCACCAATCCCGGCATGGAGCGCATGCCCGAGATGACCTACGAGCGCCTCGTCCAGTCCCTCTACATGCAGGCCCTCATCCAGCTCGGCGGCGCAGCCGATCCCGGCCAGACCCCGCAGGTCGATCTCCTCGGCGCACGCCAGACCATCGACATGCTCACCGTGATCGCCGAAAAATCCAAAGGCAATCTGTCGGATGCCGAAGACAAACTCACGCAGTCTGCTCTCTTCGAGCTCCGCATGGGCTTCCTCGAGATCACCCAGGCCCTCGCCCGTCAGGCCGCCCGCCCTCCCGGCGCTCCAGGAGCACCCACCGGCCCGAGCATCGTCCGCTAATTCATGCACGCCACCCTCACCTTCCTCGGCAGCGGAACCTCCATGGGCGTGCCGACCCTCGGCTGCTCCTGTGCCGTCTGCACCGACGCGCACCGCCCCGGCTCGCGCAACCGCCGCACCCGACCCTCCATCCTTATCCACTACAACCACCACAACGTCCTCATCGACACCGGCCAGGACTTCCACTCCCAGGCTGTCCGCGAGAACATCCAGTCGCTCGACGCTGTGCTCTATACCCACGGTCACGCCGACCACACCCTCGGCATGGACGACCTCCGCCCCCTCACCTTCGGCAAATCCGCCGGCCTCCCGCTCTACGCAGACGACGCTACCGCCAACGTCATCGAGCGCGTCTTCGAGTACACCTTTCGCAAGACCGACCGCTATCCCACCAGCGCCCGCGTCACCCTCCATCGCCTGGACACCGCGCCCGGCACAGCCATCGACCTCTTCGGCGCCCGCTTCCTGCGCATCCCCGTCACCCATGGCCGTGACACCATCGCCGGCTACCGCTTCGGCAGCGCAGCGTATTTAACCGACATGAGCGACATCCCCGCCGAAAGTCTTCCGCTCCTCCAGGGCCTCGACATCCTCATCCTCGACGCCCTCCGCCGCGAGCCCCACCCCAGCCACTCCCACCTCGCCAACTCCATCGAACTTGTAAACCGCATCGCCCCTCAGCGCGCCTACTTCACCCACATCAGCCACGACCTTGACCACCAGACCACCAACGCCACCCTCCCCGACAACATCCACCTCGCCTACGACGGCCAGCAACTCACCTTCGACATAACAAGTGAGGTGTCATCGTGAGGATCTGCTGTGCATTTGCCTGTTCGATCATGCTCAATACAATGTCTGCGACAGCGCAACATGCCACTTTCGTCCTGCCGGAGACAGGCAACGTCATGACGGTAAGGCTCAGTAACCCCGATCCTGACCAGCGAGGATTTCGTTCCCTGGATTTCGTCAATACCAGAAGTACTGCTCACTTCACGCCAAACAATCCGATGGCATGCATCCCCAACGATGCTCAGGCAAGACTTGAAACTGGTCTATGGCAACAGATTTCCGGTACTCAACTTGATAACTCTCGTTGCTTTTTCCGCGGGCTGTACACAGCAGGCTCGCGCCGACACACACTTCTTTTTTTCATCAGTGAAGGATACGCGAGTAACGCCTCTCCCATCCTGATAATTGGTTTCACGGCAGATGGGAAACCTTACAAAGTGCTTGAACGCGACGAACTCGATGTCACATCCTTCCAGACAACGGACCAGAACGATGCGCTAATTATTGGGAAGCCGACACTGACTGAAGTGATGTTTGGTGACGGTGGAAATGGTTCAAAATCGCCTTACGCCACGAGCTATGATCCCTTCGCTGTCTATGTTGTTCGCGAAGGAGAGCCGGCAAAGTTCTCTCTGTTAGAAACGAAGCGCTACAACCTACAACACTATGTTTGGCACGGTCCGGCGATGAGCGAAGACTGGGCCGTCGTCTTCAACCTCCGGGGCCACCCAAAACGCTTCCTCGCTCCCGTAAGCAAACTCGATGCCTTCTTTCAAAAGAGTTCTACGCAGAAACACCCATGAAGATCTGTCGCTCCCTCACTGAACTCACCCCAACCCCCTCCGTCGTCAGCGTCGGCAACTTCGACGGCGTGCACTGCGGCCACCAGATGGTTCTGGCCTCGATGATCGCGCGAGCCCACGAGATCAACGCAATCTCCGCCGTCGTCACCTTCGACCCGCACCCCTCCCACGTCCTCCACACCACGCGCCGCACGCCGCTGCTCACGCCCCTCCCGCAGAAGCTCGATCTTCTCGCCGCCACCGGCCTCGATCTCGTCCTCGTCCTGCCCTTCACCGAAGAGCTCCGCCGCTGGAGCGCCCGCGACTTCGCACAGCGCGTCCTCTGTGACGCACTTCACACTACCGAAGTCCACGAAGGCGAGACCTTCCGCTTTGGCTACGGTGCCGAGACGGACGTCGCGGGCCTCGCGCAGCTCGGCGAAGAGTTCTGTTTCACCGTCCGCGCCTACCAGCCATACATTCTGCGCGGCGCACCCGTCTCCTCCAGCCGTATCCGCGCTCTCCTCGCGGCCGGCGAAGTCAGCCACGCCCGCGCTCTTCTCGGCCGCTCCTACGCCATTCGCAGCACGCCCGCACCCGGCCGCGGCTACGGCTCCCGTTACACCGTCCCCACGATCAACCTCGCACTCTATGCCGAACTTCTTCCCGCCAACGGTGTCTACGTCACCACACTGCGAATCGGTAGCGGCGCAGACAACCGACTCTTTCGCGGAGTCACGAACGTCGGCAACCGCCCCACCTTCGGCGCCGACTCCTTCGCCGTCGAAACCCACCTGCTCGACTTCGAGCCCATCACGCTCGACGAAACAACGCCGCTGGAGCTGACCTTCCTCCACCGCCTCCGCGAAGAGCGCCATTTCCCCACCCCCGAAGCCTTGCGCACCCAAATCGGCCGCGACTTGCAGAAGGCGAAACGCCTCTTCGCCCTCAGCGACCATCGGCACATCGTCGTTTAACTCACAGCTCAAAGCTCACAGCTCAAAACTGAAAGCACGACCCCGCCTCCACACTGCCCGCACAGCCAAAGCGTTCAGTTCTCCTGCGGCGCCGATCCGCCCGCCGGAAGCGTCTGCCTCGGCGGCGGAGGACCTACAGCCGGAGCCGTCGTCGCCGGCCGCTTTGGCGCAGGCTGCCCTAGACTCGGCGCCGCCCCCTCATCAGGAAGGGCAGAACCATTCGGCACAGTCACGGGAGCCGCACTCTGCGCTGGCAGCGTCTGCGCCGGAACACTGCCGTCTCCCTCACCCGCTGCAGGCTGCGCCGGAGTCGCGTTCTGATCCTGATCCGCCGGCGTCACCTCCACCTCCAGCTTCTTCGTCGGTGCATTTGCCCTGGAGAATTGTTCATTGGGCACATCCGCAACCGCGGTCTTCATAAAATCCATCCAGATCGGCAGCGCCGCGCGCGCTCCCGTCTCCTTCTCGCCCAGCGAGCGCCGGTCGTCAAAGCCAACCCACGTCCCGCACGTCACCGACGGCGAAAATCCAATGAACCACGCATCCGTATAGTTGTTCGTCGTCCCCGTCTTGCCGCCGAACGCATGCTTCATCTGCGAAGCGGCGCCCGCCGTTCCATGCTGCACCACCGCCTCCAGCAACTGCATCATCTCGCGCGCAATCTGCACCGAGATCACCTGTCGCACCTCCGGTGCGCGCTGCTCCATCGGCAGCCCATCCGGTTGCGCCACACGCCGTATATAGCGCGGCGCCACCCGAATGCCATCGTTCGGAAACACACTATACGAGCCCACCTGCTCGGCCAGCGTCAAATCCGCCGCGCCGATCGCCACCGGAAGGTACGCCGGCAGATCGCTCGTAACCCCAAAGCGGTGCGCGACCTCGATCACCTTTTTGATCCCAACCTTGTCCGCCAGCCGCAGCGCCGGAATATTCCGCGACTCCGCAAACGCATCGATCAGCGTCATCGATCCCGCAAAACTTCCGCGCTCATAGTCGTGCGGCGTATACGGTCCACCCGGCGTGTAAAAGGTCGTCGGCACATCCAGCACCGTGTCGTAAGGCTTCTCGCCGGCCTCAAATGCCGCCGTATAGTCATAAATCTTGAACGACGACCCAACCTGGCGCTCAGCCTGCGTCGCGCGGTTGAACTGCGACAGCGCAAAATCTCTGCCGCCGACCATCGCCACCACCTCGCCGTTGGCATTGTCCATCGCCATCAGCGAGCCCTGCGCTCCGCTATCCTGCTCCAGCACCACATGCAGCGCCTTCGTCGGCCCACCGTCCGAAGACCAGCTCGTCACCTTCACATAAACGATGTCGCCCACCTTCGCCAGGTCGTTCGCCCACGACTGCCCCGTCCACGCCCAATCGGGATAGGTCATCGTCGCACTCTGCCCGCCAATCTTCACCGTGATCTTCGTGCGCGAAACCTCCGTCACCAGCGCATGAAAGTAAGCGCCCTCCGCGATCGGCTGCGTCCAGTCCGGATGCTTGTAGCTCGCCAGCTCCGCACCATCAGCCAACACATTCTCGAGATGGCCCTTCCATCCATGCCGCCGCTCATAGGTCGCCAGCCCATCCAGCACGGCCTTTTCCGCCGCATGCTGCAAGTCCAGGTCGAGCGTCGTATACACCCGCAGCCCTGCGCCATGCACCTCATCCACTCCGTATTCGTGCTCCAGCTGCCGTCGTACCTCTTCCACAAAATAAGGCGCCTCCGTATTCGCCGGCGCCTCCAGATGCAGCCCCAACGGCATCGCCGCCGCCGCCTGCGCCTGTTCGCGCGAAATCTTGTGGTCGTTCAGCATCTCCGTAATCACCAGGTTCCGCCGCCGCAACGCGCGCTCCGGATACCGTACCGGCGAGTAATACGCCGGCCCCTTCGGCAGAGCCGCCAGCAGCGCCGCCTCCGGCAACGTCAGGTCGCGCGCATGTTTGGAGAAGTAATATTCCGACCCGGCCTCAAATCCATACGTCCCTCCGCCCAGGTAAATCTGGTTCGCATACAGCGTAAAGATCTGCTGCTTGGTAAAGTGCCGCTCAATCTGCAGCGTCAAAAAAATCTCTTCGAGCTTGCGCCCATACGTCTTCTCCGACGACAGAAACAGATTGCGTGCCAACTGCATCGTCAGCGTCGATGCGCCCTGCGATCGTCGGTCCGAGTGCATATCGGCATACGCCGCGCCAATCACGCGTATCAGGTTCACCCCGCCATTGGTCTCAAAGTTTTTATCTTCAATTGAAAGAATCGCCTCCCGCAACACCGGCGGAAACTCCGAGTACGGGACAACGATCCGCCGCTCCAATGCAAACGAGCCGAAGATCTTCCCATGAATGTCGTAAAGCTCGGTCGTCGTATCCGGACGATACCGTTCCAACTCCGACATCGCCGGCAGCGACACCGAAAACACCAGCACGAGCGACAGCATCACGCCGAAGATCGCCGACGCCACCAGCAGCATTAGAAAACTCGCGCGCCGCGACACCCGCGCATCGCCGGGCGCAGGATCCACAAACGGAAAGCGGCGCATCGCTCGCCACAGCCGCCCATCTCGCGACACCGTCGCGTTGCCCTGATCTTTTTCCGGTCCGTTCACCAGACTCTGCACGGTGCCCTCCACCTGACCATGCAGCCCGAAGGCTCTTAGGCAGCCTTCGCCTTCAGCATCTCCAGCGCCTTCGAGAGCTGATCATCCGTCTGCGTCGATGGCTTCTTTACCGCGGGGGTCTTCGCATTCGCCGCGGCTGCCTCGTTGTCCTCTTGATCATCCAGGAGGTTCGATGCAACCAGCGTCTTCGGCGTCACCGCATCGTCTTCAATCTTCTTGCCATCTGGCGCCGCATACTTCGCAACGGAAAGAATGATCGCGCCGCCATCCGGCAGATTGAACGTCTTCTGCACCGAGCCTTCGCCGAACGTCCGCTCGCCCACCAACTCTCCGCGCCCGTCGTCCGCAATCGCTGCCGCTGCAATCTCCGCCGGTCCCGCCGTCCCGCGGTTCACCAGCACCACCAGCGGTGCAGTCGTATTGATCGCCTTCGAGGCCTCGGCGCTGACAACCTGTTTGGGAACCGTCTGTCCTTCCAGCGTCGTAATCGTCCCCGTCGACAGGAAGAAGTTCGCCAGCCGCTCCGCCTCTGCATCCTCCCCTGCCGAAACATCGCGCAGGTCCAGCAGAACCTTCTTCGCTCCCGCCTTATTCATGCCCTTCAGCTTCGACTCCACCTCGTTCACGTGCTCCTTGTCCAGGATGTACGGCTTCAGGTAAAGAATCGTGGCGTTCTCATACAGCGTGTCGCTCACGGGCGGCTCGGAAACCACTACCCGGTTCAACGTAACCTTGTCCGGAGTCGCCTGGCGCGGACGAATCACGGAGATCTCAAGAGGACTTCCCGGTGCGCCCTCCAGCAGCAGGTGAATCATCGCCAGCGAAAGGTCGCGCGTATCCTGGGTCCCGATCGCCTCAATAATGTCGCCATCGGTCAGGTTCGCCTTGTCCGCCGGGCTCCCCGGCACCACCGACACGACCGTCGCATAGCCAAAGCGCTTCGATACATTGATCCCCACCTGCGCCTTGCCGCCCTTGTCTTCCTTATAGGTCTTGTAGTCCGTCGGGCTCAGGTAACTGGAGTCGGCATCCAGCGACTCCAGCAGCCCCCGCAACGCACCATCCGTCACCTGCGGGATATTCGGGTCCACCACATAATCGCTCTGGATATGCTGCAGGACCTCGCCATAGACGTTGATCTGCTTATACGCATCCTGCTGCGCCGTATCGCCGGCCGCCGAAACTCCGCGCGTATTCACACCCATGAAGAGGCAGACGACAAAGGCGACCGAGATCGCGAGAATGGTGATCTTGAAGCTCTTGGGCATACGTTAAACCGACTCCACTCAGCCGTACTGTGACAGGGGTTAGACGCCTGCCGCTAGGAGAATGATACTCTCAAACCGGCGCGGTTCGAGTCTTCATCTGGACACAGGGCGATTGGTGGCGGTGAGTGGAATCGAACCACTGACCTACGGGTTATGAGTCCGTCGCTCTAACCATCTGAGCTACACCGCCGGAGGGAAAGGCTGTCATCCAGCGGCGCGCCGCGACATCAACCTCTACCTCATCCTATAAGCCGCTTTACCGCAGGTCAAACGTGCCGCATCTCTTCACAAGCCGCGTCGCAACACAAAGATACATCGCCGCACTCGTCGCATTCCTTGTATTGTCCGTCCCCGCCGCACAAGCAGCCACCACTGATTGCAGCGCCTCCGACGCCACGCTCTCCTGCCGCCTCACCGGCGTGCTCCACTGGCTTGACGCCGCCGCTATCCTCCTTGTCCTCGTGCTGCTCGCCGTCATCGGCATCGCCATCTATGTCTATCGAAAAAATCGCGCCGACCACCCGGAACATCGATGAACGACCCACACCCTCGCATCCTCGGAGTCATTCCCGCGCGTCTCGCCTCCACGCGCCTCCCCCGCAAGGTGCTCCGCACTCTCTGCGGCCAGCCTCTCCTTGCCTGGGTTGTTGAAGCCGCCCTCCGCTGCCCGGAATTTAGCCAGCCCGACCAAATCGTCATCGCAGCCGACTCCGAAGAGGTCGCCGAGCTCTGTGCCGCGCGCGACTGGCGTTGCCTGATGACCTCGCCCGATCTCCCCAGTGGCAGCGACCGCCTCTTCGCCGTAGCTCGCCAGATCCCCGCCGACATCTACGTCAACATCCAGGCCGACGAACCCCTCCTCCAGCCCGGCCACATCGAATCCCTGCTCAACCCTTTCACTCGCCCCGAGGTCGCTGTTACCACCCTCAAAGTCCGCTGCCCGGATAACAGCCTCACCGACCCCAACGTAGTCAAAGTCGTCACCGCACCAGACGGCCGCGCCCTCTACTTCTCCCGCGCCACCATCCCTTACGACCGCGACGGCCACGGAACCACCTGCTGGAAGCATCTCGGCCTCTACGCCTACCGCCGCTCCGCCCTCGAGCGGTTCGCCTCGCTCCCACCTGCATATCTCGAACAGGTCGAACGCCTCGAACAACTCCGCCTGCTCGAAAACAACATCGACATCCACGTAGCCGAGGCCCCTGCAGACACGATAGGCGTCGACACCGAAGACGACCTCCACAAAGTAGAAGCCCTCCTCCGCCGCCGCCTTAACTCATAACCGAAAGCTCAAAGCTCAAAACTGAACGCACGAACCCGGACCACCCAAACATCCGAGCCTTTTCCACCCTCAGATCGCCTCAATCTCCAGCGCAATCCTTCCGTCCCTTACCTCAGCCTTCACCTTCGCCAGCGACTCCACCACCCACTGCACGCCAGCCTCGCGCAGCTCTTCCGCCGAGTGCGTTCCCAGCACCCCAACCACCTTGCATCCCGCCGCACCCCCCGCCTGCGCACCACTCGGAGCATCCTCAAACACCAGACAGTCCTTCGCCTCAGCCCCGAGCAGCTCCGCGCCCCGCCGGTAAGGCTCCGGATCGGGCTTCCCGCGCTCCACCATATCGCCGCTGATGATCCGCTCCGGCACCGGCAGCCCCGCCGCCTCCATCCGCCCCACCAGCAGCCGCCGCGTCGCCGACGTCACAATCGCCCATCGTTCCTGCGGCAGACTCTCCAGCAGCGGCCGCACCCCACGCAGCACCTCAAGATCGTCCGTATCCTCCACCTCGATATCCTCAATCAGCCGTAGCCCCTCCTCCGGATCCAACTCCGGCTTCAGCAGCTTCACAATATCGATCGCCCGCGTCCCATGCGGAATCTCCACCGACTCCGCATCCGGAAGCCCGTAGTGCGCCGCCCATCGCCGCCAGCTCCGCGTCACGCTCCCAATCGAGCTGATCAGCACTCCATCCATATCAAACAGCAGTCCTCGAACCTCAACCGATACCTGAGACATCAACCCGCTCGCCCTTCCATTACAAAGGCTTGGGCGGCCGCCAGAATCGCCTTCACGCTCTCCGGGCTGCAACTCTCCGAATACACCCGCAGCAGCGGCTCGGTCCCGCTCGCCCGCAGCAACAGCCAGGTCTCCGCCGCATTTTCTTTGCTCGCGCACGCCCGGTTCTCCAGGAAGAACTTGATCCCATCCATCGTCTCGACCCGCAGAATCTTCATCCCTGCAAATCCAATCGTCCCGGCTTTCAGCTCCTTCGCTCTTCGAATCGCCGACTGCTTCAACTCCTCATCGATATGCATGTCCACGCGCCCATAATGATGCTCGCCAAACTCCTCCTGCAACGAAGCGACCAGCTCGCCGAGCGTCTTATGCTCGTCCGCCATCACGTTCGCCAGCAGCAGACTATTCAGCAGCCCATCGCGCTCCGGCAGATGCCGGCTAATGCCCACCCCGCCCGACTCCTCGCCACCAATCAAGACGTCTTTCTCCAGCATCAGGTCGACGACATACTTGAACCCGATCCCATGCTCATGCAGCTTGCGCCCATACTTCGCCCCGATGCGGTCCAGCATCTTCGTGGTATTGAACGCGCGCGTCACATCACCCGGCCACTTTTTACGCTCCAGCAGCCAGTTGAGCAGCACAGCAAAGATCTTGTGCGCGTCGACGACATTGCCCTTCTCATCCACCGCTCCAATGCGGTCCGCATCGCCGTCGGTAATCAGCCCCGCATCACACTTAAACTCAGCGACAGCCTTCTGCGTCGGCGCAATATGCGGCAGAATCGGCTCCGGATTGATCCCGAAGAAAGTCGGATTCAGCTCGCTGCGAAACTCCACAAATGGAATACCCGCGCGCGCAAAGATTCCCGCAACATATCCCTTCCCCGCTCCATACATCGTGTCGATCAAAAACTTATACCCCGAAGCCTGGATCGCCTTCAAATCAACAAAGCTCTCCAGTGCCGCAATATAGGAAGGCGAAAAATCCACCTCCTCAATCACACCCGGACTCTTCGCCGCCGCCAGCGGCTTCAGCAGATAGCTCTCAATCGAAGCGATGATCGACGGACTTCCGGCTCCGCCATAGCTCGCCTTGTACTTCACGCCATTCCACTCGGCGGGATTGTGGCTGGACGTAATCATCACCCCGCCCGCAGCCTTGCGCTCGCGCACTGCAAAGGAAAGCTCGGGAGTCGGCGTAACCTTGCTCGCCAGTGCCACCGGAATCCCCGCGCCCGAAAGCACCTCTGCCACGATGCGCGCAAACGTCCGCGACCCAAACCGGGTGTCGTACCCCACGCACACACACGCCGCCGCATCCTCATGTTCCAGGACATAATGCGCAATCGCCCGCGCCGCCACGCGCACATTCTCATAGGTGAAATCGTCGGCAATCACGCCGCGCCACCCATCGGTCCCGAACTTGACGACCGTCTTCGCCTGCTCCATCGCCTCAGTGCCTCGAAAATGCCCTACGATTCCTTACGTCAACTCGTGTCGCCCGCTCTGCTTCAACTCCGCCACCACGCGTCCCACATCCTGCGACCCCTCACGCGTTGTGATGAGTATCGCGTCTTCTGTCTCCACCACAACCAGATCCTTCACGCCCACCAGCGCCACCGTCTTCCCCGGCGAGAACACATAACATCCCGACGACCCAATCTGCACATCGCCCCGCGCCTCGATCACATTCGCATTCGGCACCTCACGGCACTCGGCCGCATGCTCATGCAGCGCCGCCCACGATCCCAGATCGCTCCACGCAAAGTCCGCCGGCAGACAATACAGCTCCGACTCCGCCTCACCCTTCGCCGACCGCGGCTCCAGCACCGCGTAGTCAATCGAGATCGCCTCGCACTTTGGATATAGCTCCGCAAAAACTTTTTCAAACTTCGGCGTTCCCCACGCCGCTGCAATCTTTTCCAACAGCAAAGCCATCTCAGGCGCATGTTCGCGAATCGCATTGGCCAGCGTCCGCGCCGACCACAAAAACATTCCGCTATTCCACACATACTTGCCGGAGCGCAGAAACCTCCGCGCATGCACCTTGTCCGGCTTCTCCGTAAACCGTTTCACCAGCCGCACCGGGATCGTCTCACGCGCCTGCGTCAGTACCGAAACCGCGTCCCCCAGCTCGATGTACCCGTACCCTGTCTCCGCCCGCGTCGGCGAAGCCCCCAGCACCACCATCCGCTCGCCGCGACACGCAATCTCCGCCGCTGCGCACACAACCTGCCGAAATCGCTTCGGATTCCCAATCGTATGGTCCGACGGGAACACCCCGATCACCGTCTCCGGCGATCGCCGCTCCAGCAGAAACGCCGCCAGCGCGCACGCGGGCGCCGTATTCCGCGCTGCAGGCTCGCGCAGGATCTGTTCCGGCGCCACCTCCGGCAACTGCCCCTTGATCGTGTCTCCCAGCAGCTCGTTGGTAATCACCCAGATCTCGCCCGAGCTCACCAGCGGCCCCACCCGCTCGACCGTATCCTGAATCATCGTGCGGTCGCCCTCAAGCGTCAGCACCTGCTTCGGACGGGCCCGCCGGCTGCGCGGCCAGAACCTCGTCCCGCTTCCACCCGCCAGAATCACGGCGGCAAACTCGCACTTCGGTCGCTTTTCCTTGCCGCTCAAACCGCGTTCCATCCCATCATTCGCACTCCTCAGCCGCTCTCTCTTCGCTCTACCGCAGGCCGCCGAGAAACTCGCGAATGCGCTCCACGCCTTTATCAATCACATCCGCCGACACCGCATACGACAGCCTGATATGTTCATCCGTCCCAAACGCTTCGCCTGGCACGACAACGACGTGCGCCTCGCTCAACAGCTTTGCCGCCACATCGCTCGCCGTCCGCACACCGCTCTTACCAAGAAACGCACCTATATTCGGATACACATAAAACGCGCCCTCAGGCACCGTGCACGTCAGCCCCGGAATCGTCTTGAACCCAGCCAGCACGCGATCGCGCAGCTTGATATAGTCCGCGCGCATTTCGCTCACACACTCCTGCGAGCCGGTCAGCGCCGCAATCGAGGCCTTCTGCACAAAGCTCGCCGCGTTCGACGTCGACTGCGACTGCAGCTTGCTCATTGCCGCAATCACCGCCTTCGGCCCCAGGCAGAACCCCGCGCGCCATCCGGTCATCGCATACGTCTTCGACAGCGACCCCAGGATCAGCACATGCTCCTTGCAATCCGTGAAACTCCCGCCGCTGACAATCTCACCCGTAAAGTTCAGATAGACGTAGCACTCATCCAGCAGCACATAAATCCCGCGCGCATGCGCCAGCCGCACAATCGCCTCGAGGTCCTTGAGGCTCATCACCGCGCCCGAAGGGTTCGACGGCGTATTCAGAATGATCGCCTTCGTCCTGTCCGTAATCGTGGCCTCGATCATCTTCGCCGTGATGCGAAAGTTCTCCCTCTCCTCGCTCTCGACGTACACCACCTTGCCGCCCGCATACTGAATGATGTCCTTGAAGCTCACCCAGTACGGCACCGGCAGAATCACCTCGTCGCCGTGGTCCACCAGCACCTGGATCGCATTGAACAGCGCCAGCTTCCCGCCGGTCGTAAACACACACTCTTCGATCGTATAGTTCGACCCAAAGTCCGCCGCATGCCGCTCCACAATGGCCTTCCGAACCTCAGGAATCCCCGCGACCGCGGTATAGCGCGTGAAGTTGTTCTGGATCGCCGCAATCGCCGCATCTTTAATATGCTGCGGCGTCGCAAAGTGCGGCTCACCCGCGCCGAAGTCGGCCAGGTCAATGCCCTGCGCCTTCATCTTCAGCGCCTCGGCGGTAATGGCCATGGTGGCCGAAACTTCTATGCGGCCGATCCGGTCGGTCAGCATCTTCGTAGCAGTCGCTGTGCTCATGAGTCTAGTCTTTCAGATTTGGCCGCCCAGATAAAGCCCGCTTTCGCAGCACCCATGTCGTCATGCAGCGATAGTCCTGCACAATCGTCGTCTTCAGCGGGTCCACCAGCACCCCAGCCATCTGCGCCGTCATATTCATCAGCGCCGCCTCATCCACCAGAAACCACTCCGATCCATCCCCTATCCGGTAGACATTCGCCCGCAATCGCGGAAACTTCATCCCAATCCGCGACCCCAGCCTCGTAAACAGCAGCCCACCCGGCCGCAGCACCCTCCACAGTTCCTCCACCATTGCCAGAAAGTGCTGCTCATCGCGCGCAAAATGCAGCACCGAGCTGCAGATCACCACATCCGCCATCCCATCCGCGAACGGCATCTTCTCAATCGCCCCAACCTGAAAGTTCTCCGCCGGCAGCCCCGGAGCCAGCTCCGCCGCCAGCCGTCTCACATGCTCCACGCCTTCCGCATTCGCATCCAGCGCATAAACTTTCGCGCCCTCACGCAGCAAGTACACCAGGTTGCGCCCATACCCGCACCCTGCGTCGAGCACCTTCATCCCCGCCGCAATATTCCCGCGCAGAATCTGGTCGAACACATAAATATCAACCTGCCCGAACTGCTCCTGAACCGTCACATGATCTCCCGCCACGCTCCCGGAAACCTCGCCGGTTCTCGCCTCTCTGCCTCAGTCGGCAGCTCCGCTACTCGCCACCCGGCACAATCGCCTTGCCCTTGATCGTCTTCCCCTTCAACCTCTCCACCACATTCGGCGGCACCAGCGACGAGATATCCCCGCCCAGCTGAAACACTCCCTTAATCAGCCGCGAGCTCACATACGTGTACTTCTCCGCCGGCATCATGAAGATCGTCTCCAGATCCGGATCGAGCTTCCGGTTCATCATCGCCATCTGAAACTCATACTCGTAGTCCGAGATCGCGCGAATCCCGCGAATCACTGCCGTCGCCTTCTGCGATCGCGCAAAGTCCACCAGCAACCCATCGAACGTCGCCACCGACACATTGCCGAACTCCGCCGTCGCCTCGCGCAGCATCTCCTCGCGCTCCGGCACCGTAAACAGAGGCTCACCCTTCGCCGCATTACGCAGAATCGACACCACCAGCCGGTCGACGATCTTCGCCCCGCGCTCAATCACATCCAGATGCCCGTTCGTCAGCGGGTCAAACGTCCCCGGATAGATCGCCGTAATCGCCTTTGCACTCATCGCAAACCAAGCATACAGGCTTCACGCATCCCGCTTCGCCAGATACCCCGCAACATACTCCCGCACACCATCCTCCAGCGACGTAAACGGCTTCGCATACCCCGCCGCCCGCAGCTTCTCCATCCTGGCCTGCGTGAAGTACTGATACTTCCCCTGCAACGCCTGTGGCATCTCGATGAACTCAATCTTCTCCGAAACATCCATCGCCCGAAACACCGCGCCCGCCAGGTCCACCCACGTCCGCGCCTCGCCCGTTCCGCAATTAAACAACCCACCCGGAGCATCCGCCGCCTGCGACGCAAAACGCAGCGTCACATCCACCGCATCCTTCACATAGATAAAGTCACGCTTCTGTTCGCCATCCTTGTACTCCGGCTTGTAACTCTTGAAGAGCTTCACCGCGCCAGTCCCGCGAATCTGCTCAAAGCTCTTCACCACCACCGACCGCATCTCGCCCTTATGTTCTTCATACGGCCCATACACATTGAAGTATTTCAGCCCTACGATCTTCGGAAACCCGCCGCGATCGAACAGCCCCTGCTTCAGCGCCCACTCGTCGAACATCTGCTTCGAGTACCCATACATATTCAGCGGCCGCAGCGTTGGCGTCACCGCATCCGCATCGTCATACCCCCGCGCTCCATCGCCATAGGTCGCCGCGCTCGACGCATATACAAATCGCGCCTCATGCTCCATCGCCCAGTTACAAAGCACTCGCGTGTACTGGTAGTTGTTCCGCAGCAGAAAATCCGCATCCTTCTCCGTCGTCGAGCTGCACGCACCCAGATGAATCACCGCCCGCGCGTCGGCGTACGCCCCGTCCTCGAGCAGCCCCAGAAACTCCTCCGGCGCAACAACATCCTCATACCTGAGCCCCACCAGGTTCTTCCACTTCTCCGCCTCGCCCGGCTTGCTGACGCCCAGCTCATCGACAAGAATCAACTCATCCTCGCCGCGACGATTCAGCTCTGCCACAACATTCCGCCCGATAAACCCCGCCGCCCCGGTCACAATGATCGGCTTAGCCATCGAAAACTCCTCTCCTGCAATTCGTCTCCGATGGTATCAACACCCTTACCTCGCACCCTTTAACAACTCCCGCGCAATCACAATCCGCTGAATCTCGCTCGTCCCCTCGCCAATCGTGCACAGCTTCACATCGCGATAAAACTTCTCCGCGGGATAGTCCTTAATGAACCCATACCCTCCATGAATCTGCACACCCTCATCGCAGATCCGGCAAGCCACCTCGCTCGCAAACAGCTTGGCCATCGCCGCCTCGCGCGTCACGCTCTTGCCCGCATCCTTCATCTGCGCCGCACGCATTGTCAGCAGCCACGCCGCATCCAGCTGCGTCGCCATATCCGCCAGCTTGAACTGGATCGCCTGAAACTCGCTGATCGCCTTGCCAAACTGCTTCCTCTGCTGCGCATACTTCACCGCCGCATCCAGCGCCCCACGCGCCATTCCCAGCGCCAGCGCCGCAATTGAGATCCGTCCACCATCCAGCGTCCGCATCGCATCTTTAAATCCAGCGCCGACATCCCCAACCAAACAATCGTCCGGCACTACGCAGCTCTCAAAGATCAGCTCTGCCGTATCGCTCGCGCGCAGCCCCAGCTTGTTCTCCTTCTTGCCCGAACGAAACCCCTTTGTCCCCTTCTCCACCAGGAACGCCGAGATCCCGCCACGCGTTCCCTTCTCCTTATCCGTCACCGCCAGCACCAGTGCGCAGTTCGCATAGGTCCCATTGGTAATGAACGTCTTCGATCCATTCAGCACCCATCCGCCATCGCCGCGCACTGCCGTCGTTCGCATCCCACCCGCATCGCTGCCCGACCCCGGCTCCGTCAGCCCCCACGCTCCCAGCCACTCGCCACTCGCCAGCTTTGGAATCCACCGCTTCCGCTGCGCATCATTCCCACCCAGCATGATGTGGTTCGTGCAAAGCGAATTATGCGAAGCCACAATAATCCCTACGCTTCCATCCACGCGCGAAAGCTCTTCAACGGCCAGCACATACTCCACATATCCCAACCCCGCGCCGCCCAGCTCCTCCGGAAAGATGACGCCCATCAGGCCCATCTCGCCAAGCTTCTTCACCACCCCATGCGGAAACTCGCTCTTCTCATCCCACTCACTCACATGCGGCGCAACCTCGCGCTCCGCAAACGTCCGAACCTCACGCCTCAGCTGCTCCTGCTCCTCCGTCAACCCAAACTGCAAGTGACACCTCCGTTACTACATAAGCAATACTTATACATTTATCAGATTAACGCATACTTCGGCTCGCACAGAACTGCCGACAATCCGGCTACCGCAGCGCCTGCTCCAAGTCCGCGATGATGTCCCCGACATCCTCAATCCCCACCGAAATTCGCATCAGGCTGTCGGTAATCCCCAGCCGCGCCCGTCCTTCCGCGCCCAGCGCCGCATGCGTCATCGACGCCGGATGACACACCAGCGTCTCAACTCCGCCCAGCGACTCCGCCAGGTAGCAAAGCTTCAACCGTTTCGCAAAACTCTGCGCCCGCTCGAAGCTCCCAAGTTCAACAGACAGCATCGACCCAAACCCCTTCTGTTGCCGCTTTGCCAGCTCGTGCTGCGGATGCGTTGGTAGCCCCGGATAAAACACCTTCTCCGCCCCCAGCTTCTTCGCCAGGAACTCCGCCACAGCCCGCCCATTCTCCTCATGCTGCTTCATCCGCACCGCCAGCGTCTTCACGCCGCGCAGCAGCAGATACGAATCGAACGGCGACAGAATCCCGCCCGTACACTTCTGCACAAACTTGAACTTCTCCGCATGCTCGGGCTTGGTCCCCACCAGCACGCCGCCCAATCCATCCGAATGCCCATTCAGAAACTTCGTAGTCGAGTGCATCACAATATCCGCGCCCAGCTCGATCGGCCGCTGCAGGTAAGGCGACAGAAACGTATTGTCGACGCTCACCTCGACACCCTTCGCATGGCACACATCAGCCACCGCGCGAATATCCGTAACCGACATCATCGGATTCGTCGGCGTCTCCAGATGCACCAGCCGCGTCTCCGGCCGTATCGCCCCACGCACCGCCTCCACATCGCGTGTGTCGACATACGTAAACGTCAGCCCATAGTTCACCAGCACCTTGTCGAACAGCCGCGACGTCCCGCCATAAACATTGTCCGAGCACACCACATGGTCGCCCGCCTTCATCATCGTGCACATCGCTGTAATCGCCGCCATCCCCGACCCAAAACAATGCGCACTCGTCCCTCCCTCCAGCGAGCACAAGCTCTCCTCCAGCGCATCGCGCGTCGGATTCGTCAGCCGCGCATACTCATGCCCCGCACGCGTCTGCCCAATCCCATCCTGCTGATACGTCGAAGTCAAATAGATCGGCACATTCACCGCACCGGTCGCCGCATCCGGTGCCTGCCCGTCATGAATCGCCCGCGTCGCAAAACCCTTCTTCTGTTCACTCATGCCCACCATGCTACCGTCCCCGCACAAAAGCAGAAAGCAAAAGCCCAAAGGCCTCACGAATTTGGGCGCTCCATCTTCGCCGCCTTATGGGGCCTATAGTTGGCCCGCACCGCTTATGTCGCCCTCCGCGTGACCTTCTCCGACAGCCGTATCGCTATCATTAGTCCGTGACCTTAACCCTCGCGAACTTCTTCGGGTTACTCGGCGGCCTGCTCGTTCTCGCCTTCGTCGCCAACCGGCTCTCCCGCCGCACGCGTGTTCCGGACGTCATCGTGCTCCTCGGCTGCGGCATCCTGCTCGGCCCCATTCTGCACTGGATCCACGCTGCGCGCTTTCCCGAAATCATCCGCGGCGTCGGCACCCTTGCCCTCATCCTCATCCTCTTCGCTGCCGGCCTCGAGCTCGATCTCCGCCGCGCACGCAAACAGTTCGGCGCCGGCACAGTCCTCGCCATCCTCAGCTACGGCTTCACCTTCATCGGCATCAAGCTCTTCTGCGCGTACGCCCTCAAAATGGACCGCATGCCTTCGCTGCTCGTCGCCGCCGCCCTCGCCTGCATGAGCGGTTCCATCATCCTTCCCATCCTCGACCAGCTCGATCTCCGCTACGACCTCAAGACCACCCTCGTCATCGAAGCCTCCTTTGGCGACGGCCTCGGTGCCCTCGTCGTCGGCGTCCTCCTCGGCCTCGTCGGCGCAGGCTCCGCCAGCACCACCAGCCGGGGCGTCATCCTCGGCAGCATGGCCGGCCTCTTCGTCATCAAATTTCTCCTGGGATTCATCATCGCCGTCGCCGCCGGCTTTCTCTGGGCTCGCCTTCTGCCGCGCATCACCAATAAACAATTCTGGCAGGTCCTCACCTTCGCCGCCGTGCTCATCGTCTACTCCGGCACGCACGCGGTCGGCGGCAGCGAGCTCTTTGCCGTCATCGTCTTTGGCGCCACCCTCGCCAGCCTGCTCGGCCCGCAAAGCTTCCTGCAGGAATTCGGCTTCGAGATCCTCTCGACCAACCAGAACGATCAGATGTACTCGTTCCACTCCGAGCTGGCCTTCCTCGTCCGCAGCTTCTTTTTCGTCCTGCTCGGCGCCATGATCCAGTTCAAAGGGCTCACCCGGCAGCTCCTGCCCAGCCTCGGCATCCTGGTCGTCTTCCTCATCGCACGCTTCCTCGCGATATCCGGCAGCCGCGTCGTCTGGCGCCGAACCTCATCCCGCGAGCGTGAGCTCGCCAATCTGCTCATCCCCCGCGGTCTCATCACCGCCGTCCTGGCGCTCGAGGTCATTCAGGCGATGCCCACCGACCTCGCCTTCCTTCCCTCGCTCACCTTCGCTCTCATCCTCTTCACCAACATCCTCGTCCTCGTCGCCACCATCCGGGCCCGCACACTCTCCATCGTCCCAACCGGCGAGCCCACAGCCGAACTAATCTCCCCACCCTGAACTCTGAAATGAACTGCAGCCGCCCTTTCCGCACCTACCACTCACAAAGAAAAGCGGCAGCCGCTCACACGGCCACCGCTCCTGGTTTCTCTAACATCTAAAATCTAGTATCTAAAATCTGCTCTACGCCTGCGGCTTCGGAACAAACAGCACAAAGTCTTGCGCCGTCTCCTCCCAATCCTCCAGCAGTCGCTGTCCCAGCGCGCTCTCCGACAGCCGCACATGCTCCTCGATCAGCGCTCGCAACGCGCTCTGCTCCTCCGCCGAGCTCTCCGCGAACGACTGCGCATCCAGAAAGTCTTCGTGATACCGGCTCCGCGCGACGATGGTCTGATCCTCATCCAGCACCCAAGCCGTCCCGCCGGTCATCCCCGCGCCGAAGTTGATGCCAATCTCGCCCAGAATCACAACCACGCCGCCCGTCATGTACTCGCACGCATGGTCGCCAACTCCCTCGACCACCGCCGTTGCACCCGAGTTCCGCACCGCAAACCGCTCCCCCGCGCGTCCCGCCGCAAACAACCGCCCTGCCGTCGCTCCGTACAGCGCCACATTGCCCAGCAGCACATGCTCATCGCTGTGCTCCGCCGCACGTCCCACCGCGCGCAGCACCAGGTCCGCGCCCGAGAGCCCCTTGCCCACAAAATCATTCGCCTGCCCGGTCAGCACAATCTTCATGCCTTCACCGGCAAAC
Organism: Acidobacteriaceae bacterium; assembly: GCA_036509515.1. GTDB lineage: Bacteria > Acidobacteriota > Terriglobia > Terriglobales > Acidobacteriaceae > Granulicella. The sequence continues at coordinate 112,071 of DATCFM010000034.1, read as the reverse complement.
GCTCCAAAGCTCTGCCCCGCCACGCCGTGCAACTCGTAGGTGACATCCACGCCATCGATCTCACCCTTTGCGCGCAACACCGCGAGCTCGCCCGACAACCGCGCACCCACCGCACGATGCTCATTGCAAATGTCCGACTTCACGCTATAAGCCTCGCCCTTGCGTGCCGCCGCCAGCGCCGGCTCCGTCCACGGCTCATCCAGCGGATGATCTTCGCCCGGCCGCAGGTTCCGAACTCCCATCCACCGCCGCGGTCCTTCATTCACATCCGCCAGAATCGGCGTCAAATCCAGATTCCCATCGAACCTCACCTGCTCCAGCAGATCGACGCGTCCAATCGCAGCTTCTAAACTCGGCAATCCAAACTTCGCCAACAGCCGCTGCAGGTCCGCCGAAAGCTGCCGGAAGAACTGCACCACGTGCTCCGGCTTGCCGCGAAACTTCGCCCGCAGCTCCGGCTTCTGCGTCGCAATGCCCGTCGGACACGTATTCAAATGACACTGCCGCGCCATATCGCAACCCAGCGATACCAGCACCGCCGTGCCAAACGCATACTCATCCGCGCCCAGCAATGCCGCCACCAGCACATCGCGCGCTGTCATAATGCCGCCATCCGTGCGCAGCCGCACCCGGTCGCGCATCCCGTTCGCGCGCAGCAGCTGCTGAGCCTCCGCCAGCCCCAGCTCCCACGGATTGCCCGCATACTTGATGCTCGAAAGCGCCGCAGCTCCCGTGCCGCCAGTATTTCCGGCGATCACCACATAATCCGCATAAGCCTTGGCCACGCCCGCCGCCACCGTCCCCACGCCGCAACTGGAAACCAGCTTCACCCCGACCGCGGCCTTCGGATTCACGCGCTTCAAATCGTAGATAAGCTGCGCCAGGTCCTCGATCGAATAAATGTCATGATGTGGCGGCGGCGAGATCAGCGGAATCCCCGGCTGCGCATGACGCAACCGCGCAATCAACCCCGAAACCTTATGCCCTGGAAGCTGCCCACCCTCACCCGGCTTCGCTCCCTGCGCGACCTTGATCTCGATCTCCTCCGCATGTGCCAGATATTCCGCCGTAACTCCGAACCGTCCCGAAGCAATCTGTTTAATTTTGTTATTCAGCGAAGTATGCACAGCCGGAGCGCTCACCAACTCAGCAACCGCCGCCCCACCGCTGCTCATATTCGCCGCGGCAGCGAACTCACCCTCACCACCCGGTCTCTGATCTCTAATCTCTGTTCTCTGAGTCCGATACACCACCGGATCTTCCCCGCCCTCACCCGTATTCGATCGCGCGCCCAGCGAATTCATTGCCTGCGTAATCGTCGAATGCGCCTCCGGACTCAGCGACCCCAGGCTCATCGCGCTCGACACAAAGCGATGACACAAACTTTCCGGAGCCTCCACATCCGCCAGCGCCAGCTCAGGTCCCGCTGGACGAATGTCCAGCAGATCGCGCAGCACCGAAGCCTCATCCGCATCCACATTGCGGCTGAAGATCGTGAACGCATGCGCCGGGTCTGCCGCCGCCGCCGCGCCACGTGCGCTCCCCACTACCGTCTGCAGAGCCTTCACATTCGGCGGCTGCCACTGATGTGGCTCCGCCGTATCCGCCTTGCGAAAACGCACCCAGCCAAAATCCGGAAGGTCCGCCGCAGGCGCAGCCTCTTTCGCGTCCGACGCCTGCCATGTCTGCCGCAGCCGTCTATCCAGCTCCGCAAACCCAATCCCCGAGATCGGCGCGGGCGTCTCCGGAAAACACCGGTTCACCACGCTCGAATGCAGCCCCAGAATGTCGAACAGATGCGCCCCCCGATAGCTGTCCACCACGCTGATGCCCATCTTCGACATCACCTTCGCCAGCCCCGCATCCAACGCCTTCAGCATCATCTGCTCGCCGTCGATACCGCTCCCGCTGCCTGTGAGCGGTTTCATGCTAGCCCCGTGCTTTGCGTCAACTCCCTCCGGATAGACCTTCTCTCCCACAAACGACGACGACGTCTCCAGCGCCAGCCACGGACACACCACGCCCGCTCCATATCCAATCAGCACCGCCGCATGATGCACATCGCGGCAATCGCCGGCCTCTACCGCCAGCCCACACAGCGTGCGCAGCCCCGACGCCACCAGCGCCTGATGCACCGCGCCCGTCGCCATCGCCATCGGCACAGGAATCCGCTCGGACGAAGCTCCTCCCTCCTTCGGTGCCCGGTCCGTCAACAGCAGCAGCCGCGCGCCCTTGCGCACCAGCTCAATCGCCCGCCCGCACAGATCGTCGATCGCCTCTTCCAGCGAGATCTCCGGCGAAAACAGGCAAGCCAGTTCATCGAACCGCAGCGCCTCGCGATGCGGATACGCACCCGTCCGCAGTGCCGCCATCTGCCCCAGCGACAAAAACGGCGACGACAGCGTAATCCCGGGCAGCGGCGCATTCTTGTCCAGCAGATGCGACCACGGCCCCAGCCGCGTATGCAGCGAAACCACAATCGCCTCACGCAGAGGATCGATCGCCGGATTCGTCACCTGCGCAAATCTCTGCCGGAAGAACGCATACAGCGGCCGCGGACTTCGCGCCAGAAACGCCAGCGGCGTATCGTCGCCCATCGACCACACCGCATCCTTGCCGCTCGCAGCCATCGGCTGCAGAATCATCTTCACATCTTCTTTGGTGTAGCCGAACCCGCGCTGCAGTGCCGTCAGGTCCTCACTCGTCCTCTCCACCGCAATCGCTTCCAGCGGCGCGGGCTCCGACAATATCGCATACGTCGCGCGCACATCGAACTCGTCCAGCATCTCCTCGTTGTGATAGATCTTCTGCTCGGCCATATCCACGCCGAGCATCTCGCCGGGCCCCAGCCGCCCACTCTCAATCACCGTCCCCGGGTCGAGGTCCACCAGCCCAGCCTCGCTGCCCGCCACCACAATCCCTTCGCTCGTAATCGCGTACCGGCAAGGCCGCAGCCCATTCCGGTCCAGCGCTGCGCCCACGACAATGCCGTCGCTGAAAGCAATCGCCGCTGGCCCATCCCATGGCTCCGCGCAATCGTTGTGATAGCTCAAAAACGGATGCACGCGCTTGGTAATCGCCGGCGGCAGCAGCATCCGCACGCTCTCGGCAATCGTGCGCCCATTCTGGCTCAGCAGCTCAATCGCCTCATCGAGCGACGTCGAATCCGTCCCATCCTTCGTTAGCACCGGCTTGCACTCGACGGGCAGCGTGGCGTCGCGCGCCATCATCCGCGCCCGATTCCCCCACACCGTATTGATCTCGCCGTTATGCGCCAGCTTGCGAATAGGCTGTGCACGGTGCCACGTCGGCAGCGTGTTCGTCGCATAGCGCTGGTGGAAGATCGCAAACGGCGTCACATACTCCGTCGACGCCAGGTCCGGATAAAACTCCGGCAGCAGCCGCCCCATGCACATCGCCTTGTACACAATCGTCTGCGCCGACAGCGAGCACACGTAGCCCGTCACCTCTTTCAGCTCCACCGCGCGCTCAAACTGCTTGCGCGCCAGGTACAGCCGCCGCTCCATCGGGTCGATCCCCGCATGCTGCGCGTCGTCGGCCACCAGCACCTGCCGAATCCGCGGCATCGTTCCGCGCGCAATCTCGCCCAGAATCTCCGGTCGAATCGGCACCTCGCGCCATCCCAGCACGCGCAGCTCCTGCGCCTGCAGGCTGCTCTCCAGCACCTCCTCCGCGCGCTTCTCCTCCGGCGGCAGAAACAGCATGCCCACGCCCAGCACGCAGCCCTCGTCCAAGTTCAATCCCGCGGCCTTCAGCAGCAGCTCCCGCGGAACGCCCGTCATCAGGCCCACTCCGTCGCTCGACAACCCGTCCGCCGCCACCGCCCCGCGATGCGCCAGGCGCGACAGCGCTGTCAGCGCGTCCTGAAGAATCTTATGGTTCGCCTTCCCCATCACCGACGCGACAAAACCAACGCCGCACGAGTCGTGATCAAACCGCGGATCGATCAGGTTGCTCAACGCACACCCTGAAGCCGCAGTCTTCTCCCCGGTTGCGGAGACCGCCAGTGCACGCTTTGGCCGTTCAGATTGAAGAAGGGTCATGCTTCACTATACTTCCCTCGTTTGGCTAGCGTGTTCTTCGAAGACGAACCTCATCTGAAAAATCTCTGGAAAACTCGTCCGCTTGACATACGCTTCATGTATATTTATACATGAGAAGTGGATGTTTATGCATTCGGCGTGACGCACATGGCGTCACGCCTTTCTCTGTGCTGAAACATCCGCAGCTTCCAATTCGACTGCATGACAATTCGATGAAAGACCACCGCCACAACGCGATCAAGGACCTCCTGGTGAAGACCTCTGTCACCAACCAGGACGAACTGCGCCGCAAACTCGCCTCCAAAGGCATCCACGTCACCCAGGCCACACTCTCGCGCGACATCCGCGAGCTCAAGCTCCTCAAAGGGCCCACCGGCTACGAGCTCCCCGCCACCGATGAAGACGAAGAGGTTCCCAAGGCCGTCGACGTCCTTAGCGACTTCGGCCTCGAAGTCCGCCAGGCCCAGAACCTGCTCATCGTCCTCACCACCGTCGGCGGAGCCCAGCCCGTCGCCGCCAGCATCGACTACGAAGAGTGGCCCGAGGTCGTCGGAACCCTCGCGGGCGACAACACCGTCCTTCTCATCTGCCCGGACTCCCGCCGCGCCGAAGCCCTCAAGAACCGCATCGAGGCTCTCCTTGCCTGACCTCGCCTCCAACCCGCTCCGCGCCGCCGTCATCGGCGTCACAGGCTACGCCGGCGCCGAGCTCGCGCGTCTTCTCCTGCGCCACCCGCGCCTCGCCGATACGCCGCCCGTCTTCCTCGGCCGCATGAACTCGCTCGAAGAGCGCGCCGTCCCCTTGACCTCTCTGCACCCACAGCTCTCCGGCCTGCCCAACGCCGACTCCCTCGACATCCTTCCCTGGAACTGGGAACTGCTCGAGCAGGAGAATATCGACATCCTCTTCCTCGCCACGCCGCACGAGCAGTCACGCGCCTGGGTGCCCGAGGCTCTCTCGCGCAGTATCCGCGTCATCGATCTCTCCGCCGCCTGGCGTCTTCAGCACGATGAGAACCGCGCCATCTACAAACTCACCGATGCCAACCCGGACCACGCCGCGAAGCTCCAGTTCGAGGCTGTCTACGGCTTGCCCGAGCTGCACGCCCCCGCCATCCGCGACGCGCGCCTCGTCGCCAATCCCGGCTGCTACGCCACCTCCATCATCCTTGGGCTCGCTCCTCTCCTCCGCGCCAACCTGATCGATCTCTCCTGCGGCATCGTCGCCGACGCCAAGTCCGGCGTCAGCGGTGCAGGCAAAGCCGTCACCTCCACCAACAGCTTCATGCACGCCGCCGACAACCTCTCCGCCTACGCCGTCTTCGGCCACCGCCACACCGGAGAATTGTTGGAGCAGCTCAACCTGACCCGCGACCAGATTCAGTTCACGCCGCACCTTCTCCCCATCCCGCGCGGCATTCTCTCCACCCTCTACGTTCGTCTAACCGAAGAGTGCAGCGCAGAAAAAATCCAGGCCATCTTCGACGACTTCTACGCCGACGCCCCCATGGTCCGCGTCCGCCGCTCGCCCACCCTGCCGCAGATCCAGCACGTGGTCCGCACCAGCTTCTGCGACCTCGGCTTCCATCTCGGCCCCGACCGCCGCCGCCTGGTCATCATCTCCTGCCTCGACAACCTCTTAAAAGGAGCAGCCTCTCAGGCCGTCGAAAACATGAACCTGATGGCCGGCTGGCCACAATCGGAGGGCCTCTTATGACGTGCTTCACACCACCTCAACTCTGTCATCTCGACCGAAGCGCTCAGCGCGTAGCGGAGAGACCTGCAGCTGTTTTTCTTCTCGGAGTTCGTCCATGAAGTTCGTAGTCAAACTCGGAGGCGCAGCGCTCGAAAAACCCGAGCTCCTCCAAACCTGCGCACGCGCCATCGCCGACCTCGCCCTCGACGGCCACCAGGTCGCGCTGGTCCACGGCGGCGGTGTGCAGCTCACCAAACTCCTCGCCCAGTTGGGCAAAAAGTCCGAGTTCGTCGCCGGCCTCCGCATCACCGACGCCGAGACGCGCGATGCCGCCCTCATGGTCCTCGGCGGCCGCGTCAACAAGTCCCTCGTCGCCGCGCTCGGCCAGCAAAATCAATCCGCCGTCGGCCTCACCGGCGGCGACGGCCACGTCTTCCGCGCGCGCAAAAAGAAAACCACCCCGGACCTCGGCTTCGTCGGCGAGATCGCCGCCACCGACCCCAAGTGGCTCGACGCCATCTGGACCATGGGCGCCATCCCCGTCATCAGCAGCATCGCGCTCGGCTTCGACGGCGAGTACTACAACATCAACGCCGACGAGATGGCTGCCGCCTGCGCCATCGCCACCAAAGCCGACGCGCTCGTCTTCCTCACCGACGTTCCCGGCGTCAAAGGAGCCGACGGCGCAGTCCTCCGCTGGCTCTCCCTCCGCGAGGTTCCCGCGCTCGAACGCGCCGCAGTCGTCTCCGGCGGCATGCTGCCCAAGCTCAGCGCCTGCAAAGACGCGCTCGTGCACGGCGTCAAACGCGTGCGCATCCTCCCCGCCGAGTCCGCCGCGGTCCTCCCCGATCTCTTAAGCTCCCGCGTCAACGATGGAACGGAGGTAATGGTCGCATGATCAATTCAGGTATCCCGAGGCTTCAGCCTCGGGTCTCATAGCCGAAAAAAGAAAGGGGCTTTAGCCCTTTGGGATGCCTTTCGGAAGGATCCTCCAAGGAACAGGAAATCACAATGCCGACGACCACAAAATCCGAATCAACACCCACGCTCGCCGACCTCCAGGCCACCGAATCCAAACTCCTGCTCAACACCTACGCGCGCTACCCGCTCCTCCTCGTGCGCGGCGAAGGCGTGCACCTCTACGACGAGCACGACAACGAGTACCTCGACCTCCTCAGCGGCATCGGCGTCTGCGCGCTCGGCTACAACCACCCCGCCATCACTGCGGCCATCACCCAGCAAGCAACAAAGCTCATCCACACCTCGAACCTCTTCTACACCGAGCACACCGCCGGCCTCGCTCTCCGCCTCACCGAGATCACCGGCCTCGACCGCGTCTTCTTCACCAACTCCGGCACCGAAGCCTGGGAGGCCGCGCTCAAGCTCGCCCGCGCCCACGCTAAACTCCTCCGCTCCGAAGGCAAGACCCTCGGCACCAAGTTCCTCGCACTCGAGCACAGCTTCCACGGCCGCACCATGGGCGCCGTCGCCACCACTCACAAGGCCGCCTACCGCGAGCCCTTCCATCCCGTCATGCCCGGCGTCGAGTTCATCCCCTTCAACGACGTCGCCGCACTCCGCGCCGCATTTAGCACCGACGTCTGCGCCATCGCTATCGAGCCCATCCAGGGCGAAGGCGGCATTAACCCCGTCTCCCAAGAGTTCCTCCGCATCGCACGCGAGCTTTGCAACTCCACCGGCGCGCTCCTGCTCTTCGACGAGATCCAGTCCGGCATGGGCCGCACCGGCAAGTGGTGCGCGTATCAGCACTACGACGTCATGCCCGACATCACCGTCCTCGCCAAGCCACTCGCCGGCGGCATTCCCATCGGCGCCATGCTCGCCACCGAAGAAGCTGCGCGCGCCTTCACCCCCGGCATGCATGGCACCACCTTCGGCGGTAATCCCTTCGCCTGCGCCGTAGCCATCGCCGTCATCGACACACTCAAGCGCGACAACCTCCTCACCCATGTCCAGGAAACCGGCGACTACTTCCTCGCGCAGCTCCGCGCCCTCGCGGCAAAGCATTCGTCCATCAAAGAGGTCCGCGGCCTCGGCCTCATGATCGGCCTCGAGCTCCACTCCGCAGACCTCGCCAAATCCATCCAGGAGGTCATGATGACCCAGCACCGCATCCTCCTCAACCGCACCCACGAAACCGTGCTGCGCTTCCTTCCGCCCTTCCTCATCACGCGCGCCCACATCGATCAGACCATCGCCGCCCTCGACACCTTGCTCACGCAGCATGCGTCCGGGCAGAGCGAAGGCGTCATTGTTAAGGGCACGGCTTTAGCCGTGCCGTAAAGGTCCGGCACACTCTGGGCTTTAGCCCCTGAGGTACGTCTGTCGCATCCGCAACGTGCCACCGCTCACAACGCAGAAGTCAGGATCAAAATGGACAACAAGACCATCGTCATGAACCCGAAACACAACTCCCACAAGGCCGCGCTCGGCATCCACTCCGACACCGCCTTCACCGAACTGGCCAAAGGCCTCGCCGGACGCGACCTCTGCTCCATCGCCGACCTCTCCTCGCAGGAGCTCGCCGCCATCCTGGAGCTCGCCCATGCGGTCAAAGCTCAACCCGAAGACTTCCGCCACGCGCTCGACGCCAAACAGATGGTTCTCTTCTTCGAGAAGGACTCGCTTCGCACGCGCCTCACCTTCGAGGCCGCCATGAACACCCTCGGCGGCAACGCCATCTTCGTCGACCAGACCGCCGCCCCCCTCGGCGAGCGCGAGTCCATCCCCGACGTCGCCCGCAACCTCGAGCGCTGGATGAACATCATCGTCCTCCGCACCTTCGCGCACGACACCATCACCGACATGGCCGCGCACGCACGCGTTCCCGTCATCAACGCGCTCTCCGACCTCGAGCATCCCTGCCAGGCCATCGCCGATTTCATGACCCTCGAAGAGCGCTTCGGAGCCGTCGACGGCCTCCACTTCACCTACATCGGCGACGGCAACAACGTCTGCCACTCCCTCATGCTCACCGCCGCTCTGCTCGGCGCGCACTCGACCATCGCCACGCCCAAAGGCTTCGAGCCCAAGCTCGACATCATCCACAAGGCCATCGAAATCGCCGAGACCACCGGCGGCTCCCTCACCCTCACCCACGATCCCATCAAAGCCGCCACCAACGCCGACGCCCTCTACACCGACGTCTGCACCTCCATGGGCCAGGAGCACGAAGCCGCCCGCCGCGCCCCCATCTTCAAACCCTTCCAGGTCAACGACCAGCTCATGTCGCACGCGCACTCGACCGCCGTCTTCATGCACTGCCTTCCCGCGCACCGCAACGCCGAAGTCACTGACTCGGTCTTCGACGGCCCCCAATCCATCGTCTTCGACCAGGCCGAAAACCGCCTGCACGCCCAGAAAGCCGTCGCTCTCATGCTCCTCGGCGGAGCCAAACGCATCCCCAACACCCGCACCCGCCGCCGATAATCCTTCTTGTTGTCATTCTCGAAGGGAATCTGCGTTTAGCCTGAACCACCACCAAACTGTCATCTCGACCGGAGCGTAGCGAAGTGGAGAGACCTGCAGCTTGCCCGAATCACCGACGAACCCAAAGCACCACTGATCTCTGATCTCTAATCTCTGTTCTCTCCTTGAGGCTCGTATCAATGTCCGTCATCCTCGAATCCCTTCCCGTCGGCCAGCGCGTCGGCATCGCCTTCTCCGGCGGGCTCGACACCTCCGCCGCGCTGCACTGGATGAAGCAGAAGGGCGCGATCCCCTACGCCTACACCGCCAACCTCGGCCAGCCCGACGAGTCCGACTACGACGCCATCCCTCGCAAGGCCCTTGAGTACGGCGCAGAAAAAGCTCGTCTCATCGACTGCCGCCTCCCGCTCGTTCGCGAGGGCATCGCCGCCCTCCAATCCGGAGCCTTCCACATCACCACCGCCGGCGTCACCTACTTCAACACCACGCCCATCGGCCGCGCGGTCACCGGCACCATGCTCGTCACCGCCATGAAGGAAGATGGCGTCAACATCTGGGGCGACGGCTCCACCTTCAAAGGCAACGACATCGAGCGCTTCTATCGCTACGGCCTGCTCGTCAACCCTGACCTGCACGTCTACAAGCCCTGGCTCGACGCCGCCTTCATCGACGAGCTAGGCGGCCGCGCCGAGATGTCCGCCTTCATGCAGAAGAGCGGCTTCGCCTACAAGATGTCCGCCGAGAAGGCCTACTCCACCGACTCCAACATCCTCGGCGCGACCCACGAAGCCAAAGACCTCGAACACCTCTCGACGTCGATGAAGATCGTGGCTCCCATCATGGGCACAGCCTTCTGGCGCGACGATATCTCTATTAAGCCCGAAGAGATCATCCTCCGCTTCGAAGAAGGCGTCCCCGTCGCGCTCAACGGCAAAACCTTCCCTGACCTCGTAGCCCTGATGCTCGAAGCCAACGCGATCGGTGGCCGCCACGGCCTCGGCATGAGCGACCAGATCGAAAACCGCATCATCGAAGCCAAGTCGCGCGGCATCTACGAAGCCCCCGGCCTCGCTCTGCTCTTCATCGCCTACGAGCGCCTCCTCACCGGCATCCACAACGAGGACACCCTCGAGCAGTACCGCGAAAACGGCCGCAAACTCGGCCGCCTCTTATATCAGGGCCGCTGGTTCGACCCTCAGGCCATCATGCTCCGCGAAGCCGCCCAGCGCTGGGTCGCCAAGCCCGTCACCGGCACGGTCACGCTGGAGCTGCGCCGCGGCAACGACTACACCATCCTCAACACCGAATCGCCAAACCTGACCTTCGCTCCCGAACGCCTCTCGATGGAGAAGACCGAATCCACCTTCTCCCCCCGCGATCGCATCGGCCAGCTAACCATGCGCAACCTCGACATCACGGACACCCGCGCCAAACTGCTAACCTACGCCCAAACCGGCCTCCTCACCCTAAGCAAAGGCTCCGAGATGCCCCAACTCAACAGCACCAACGAAGCCAAGGATTAGTTTTTGTTGTCATCCCCGAAGGGGATCTGCGTTTGTTGTTGCATTTGCTTTTCTTGTTTGTCATTCCCGAAGGGAATCTGCGTTTCGTTCAGAGCAGCACAACCGCCAACCGGAGAGCATCCATGCCAAGACGCGAATATCACTTCTGGGTCTACATCCTCTCCAGCCGCTCTCATATCCTTTACATCGGCGTCACCAACAGCCTGCGCAAACGAATCTCCGAGCATAGCAAGCAAACATCGGGCAGCTTCACCGCCCGCTACAAAATCAACCGCCTCGTCTACTTCGAGCACTACCAATACGTCAACAATGCAATTGCTCGCGAGAAAGAACTCAAGCACTGGACACGAGCGCAGAAGATCGCGCTCATCGAATCGATGAATCCGACATGGGAAGAACTGATGCCCGAATCACCCATGTCCGTACCGGCGCCCGCAAACGCAGTTCCCCTGCGGGGATGACAACAAAGGCAGCATCAGCAGAACAATCTTGATTTGTCATTCCCGAAGGGAATCCGCGTTTCGCCAAGAGCAGCACAGACGCTGAAGGAGGAGCCACGATGCCAAGAAGCAAACTTAAGTTTTGTAGCAAGATTGCAGCCATATTGACATTCGTGTCCACGATAGGCGGATGTCGTGCCAAACCCGACAGCGTGAGGACCGCTCCATCGCCCAATAAGGAGGTTTTTTACACTGTCGAGACGTCGTATGGGAATGGTCCCGTGTCGAATGACTACACGCGCGTTTACGCGCACTTTTCTCACGGCGGAAAGACGACAAAAGAAGTCGTGCTCAGCGGCGAATACATCGAAAACTCAGCCATCATTTGGACGTCACCAACAGATGTAGACCTCTGCGTTGTGAACGGTCTTACAGACACGTTCAGGAATCAAGTCACATTAATCACAGGCGACGATCCATCATCCTCGTACACAATTCACGATCACTTCAAAGAGCACTGCTAGCAAATGTCCACCACCCCACAACCCGCAAAAATGTGGTCCGGCCGCTTCCGCGAGCCCCTCGACCGCACCTTCGAGCAATGGCAGCGCAGCTTCCCCTTCGACTGGCGCCTGCTCCCGCACGAGGTCGCCGCCTCGCAGGCCCACGCCCGCACCATCGCCGCCGCCGGCATCCTCACGCCCGAAGAACTCGAAACCACGCTGCAAGGCCTCGCCCGCGTAGGCGAACGTGCCATCAACTGGTCGAACCGCATCTCCGCCACCAGCGGCCAAATCGACTACGAAACCTCCGACGCCCAGATCGGCGCAGCCATCGTCGCCTCCGCTCCGCAGGCCGAAGACATCCACCACTACGTCGAGCTCGAACTCACCAAGGAGATCGGCCCGCTCGCCCTCAAACTCCACACCGCCCGCTCCCGCAACGAACAAATCGCCACCGACATGCGCCTCTTCGTCCGCGACGCCATCGACACCACGCTCCGCGGCCTCCTCGACTGGGCGCAAGCCCTCCTCACCCTCGGCGAAAAATCCATGACTCCAACGGCGGCGGTCATGCCCAGCTACACGCACCTCCAGCGCGCCGAACCCGTCCTCATCGCGCACTGGCTCCTGGCCTACGTCTCCATGCTCGAGCGCGATCTTTCGCGCTTCACCGACGCCCGCGCCCGCATGAACTATTGCCCGCTCGGCTCAGGAGCCGTCGCCGGAGCCACGCTCACCCTCGACCGCGCCATCGCTGCGAAAGCACTCGCCTTCACAGCCCCCACACCCAACAGCATGGACGCCACCTCGGACCGCGACTTCATGCTCGACTTCGCGCAAGCCGCCAGCACGCTCGGCCTGCACATCTCGCGCTTCGCCGAAGAGATCACGCTCTACGCCACCGCTGAATTCGGCTTCGTCGATCTCCCCGAAGCATTCTCCACCGGCTCCTCCGCGATGCCGCAGAAGAAAAACCCCGACCTCACCGAACTCGCCCGCGGCAAATCCGCGCGGCTACTAGGCTCCGTCACAGCTCTGGCGACCCTGATAAAAGGTCTGCCCCTCGCCTACAACAAAGACCTTCAGGAAGGCCAGGAGCAGATCTTCGACATCGCCGACACCCTCGCCGGCCTCCTCAGCGTCCTCCCCAACTTCACTCTCGCCCTCAACCTCCGCTTCAACAAAATGCAGCAAGCCGCTGAAACCGGCTACCTAAACGCCATGGCCGCGGCCACCTATCTTTCCAACAAAGGCATTCCCTTCCGCAAGGCTCACGAGATCGTCGGCAACGCCGTCCGCCTTGGCCTCGAAAAAAATCTAGAGCTCAACGCCATCCCACTCGCCGACCTCCAGGCACTCTCTCCCGCCTTCGAGCAAGATTTCTACGACGCCATCACCCTCCGCGCCACGCTGGACTGCCACAACGTCGTCGGCGGCACCGCCACCACCCGCGTCGCCACAGCCATCGCCGCTGCCCGCACCCGCATCTCGTCTCTCGCATCTCGCATCTCGTCCTCGGAGGCCACGCATGTCTGACGACATACTCGTTCGCAAGGCCCGCCTCCAGGACGCACGCAACATCTACGACCTCGTCAACTCACTCTCCTCCGATGGCACCCTCCTCCGCCGCTCCTACGCCGAGCTCTGCGAAAACATCCGCGACTTCACCATCGCCGAACGATCCGCACCCGGAAGCGATCCGAACGCCACCACCGACACCGAGCCCGAATTCCTCGGCTGCGGCGCTCTCCATCTCTACGGCCCGCACCTCGCCGAGGTCCGCTCCATCGTCGTCCGCCCCGAAGCCAAAAACCTCGGCGCCGGCGGCAAGCTCCTGCAAGCCCTCATCGACGAAGCCGCGCAGCACGAAGTCCTCTCCGTCTGCCTCTTCACCCGCATCCCCGACTTCTTCGATCGCTTCGGCTTCCGTGTCGCCGACCGCGACGCCATGCCCGACAAGATCTACAAAGACTGCCAGACCTGCCCGCGCCTCTACGCCTGCGACGAAGTCGCGATGGTCCGCGGCCCCCTGCCTCGCATCGCCGTCCTCGGCCCCAAAGAGATCCAGCGCCCCGAGCTCGTCCAGATCAACCAACTAGCCCCCACCGGCACGAGTCGCTAAAGGCAGTGCCCCTCACCATCTTTCGGTGCGGGCGTCCACACAGCTGTCGTTGCCGCTCCATCATTCGAAAGAATGAACTTCCCCCACTTCTCTTTGTACCAATCCATTTCCCAGACCCTAACGCAGTGCACATCGCAATCCCCTAGCTTCTCACTGAGTGAGTACACGTGCATCAATCCGCAGATAAGCCAAATGGAATCACAGTTGTGTTTACGGATTTGATGTAGCCAACAATTCTCTCTAGGTTTCTGCTTGTATTTGGAATAGATGATCGTCCGAGAAGAGTAGTTACCATCTATATCCGGCTCAGGCATATCCTTTATTCCATGATTAGGGAGGGTCTTTGTTCTCAATTTAAATGCGAAATCTATATCTAGCCAGGGAACATCAATTCCCCACGAGAGTCGCTGTGCGACCGTGGTCGGCAACGAAAAGGCTTCTTCTGCAATCAATTGAGGTTTCTCCTGGTTGGCTAGTCCCAACAGCAGCTTTCTGAAGTCACCAGTTTCATCCCGCCATTGCGTCTCATGATCGAGTCCAATTATTTGTAGTTTCAAAATTACCTCCGGACGAGGATAACCTTTCTACCACGCATTCCAATATCCACCGCGCTCACTCATGTGAATCTCGCGCCCAAACAACTCCCCCAGCCTCTCTTCCGTCAACAACTCCTTTTTAGAACCATCACCAACAATCCTGCCCTCGCGCATCATCACCACGCGTTCAATCTCCGCCAGAATATCCGCGATATGATGCGTGATCAGCAAAATCGCCATGCCACGCTGCGCCAAGCCTCGCAGCATCTCGCGCAGATCCTGCTGCGCCCCTAAATCCAGCGCATTCGAAGGCTCATCCAGCAACAGCATCTGCACCTCACCGCCTTCAGCATCGAGCGAGGCCCCCGCCAGTGCTCGCCCAATCATCACCCTCCGCTGCTCGCCCGCCGACATCGCACCCACCAACTTCCCGCTCAACGCCTCCGCCCCTACAAGTTCCAGAATCTCCTCGGCCCGTTCCCGCATTGCGTCCGTCACCGTCAGATTCGGCCACAGCGTCGAGCTCGAAAAGAACCCCGTCAACACCGCATCAAACCCACTCGTATGTAGCATCGCCCTTCCCGGCAGATCCGCGCTCACCACGCCCATGCGCCGCTTCAACTCCGTCAAATCCCACCGCTCGCGCCCCAGAATCCGCACATGCGTCTCGGGTCTTACCACCGGATACAGCTCGCACGTCATCGTCTTCAGCAGCGTCGACTTCCCGCACCCATTCGGCCCCAGAATCGCGAGATGCTCCCCACGCTCCACCCGCAGATTCACATCATGCAGCACAATCTCGCTTCCTCGCGCTACATTCACGTGCTCCAACTCAACTAACGACCCGGCACCCCTCATACGCCCTTCCTCACCCGCCTCAACACCCCTAAAATCCTCACCCCCGCCTTCGCCGACGCGCGCAAATTCCCCGACACCTTCGACCTCCCTCCAATCCTCCGCCGATAGTCCACCGGCACCTCCTTGATCCGCAGCCCCAGCCGCACCGCCTTGATCTGCATCTCCAGGTTCCACCCATACGTCATCTCTGTCATCTGCATCGCCTCCAGCGCAGCGCGTCGAATCGCGCGATACGGCCCCATATCCGTATAGCGAAATCCATAACGCCTCCACACCAGCCATCCCACCAGCTTCGCGGCCAGCACCTGGCTCACATTCACCGACCCCGCCTCCCGCCGCCCGCGCATCCGCGACCCAATCACAAAATCTGCCTCATCGCGCTCAATCGGCCCATACAGCCGCAGCATCTGCTCCACCGCATCCGATCCATCGCCATCCAGAAAGACCAGAATCTCGCTCGATGCAACCGCCGCCTCCGCGCCCGCACGCATCGCCGCTCCATATCCCTGCGGCGACGTCACCACTCGCGCACCCGCAGCCTCCGCCACCTGCGCCGTCCCGTCGGTGCTTCCGTTGTCCACCACAATGCACTCGGCAATCTCGCCCCACGGCATCGAAGCCACAACACGGCCAATCGACTCTGCCTCGTTCAACGCAGGAATCACAACCGAAATTTGCGAGTGCATACGCCCAGTCTACTGGCTGCGTTCACTCACCCCCGTCACATTGAAGTACCGCCAAAGATTCCACCGCCGCCACATCCACCCCGCCACAATCGCAAGGATGACCACCGAATACAGCCGCTCATTCAGCCGAAACATCTTCTCGCCCGGCACCGCCAGCGCCGTCGTAAACAGATAAAAGAACGCCATCAGATAGGCCAGCAGCGAAAATTCGGGAACCAGCGCAAACAGCGGAACCAGCCAAACGATATACCACGGATAATGCGGCGAAAACATCAGCATCATCGCCAACGCCAGCATCGCCGCCGCCACTAAATACGCAGGCCGCTGCACCCGCGTCCCCACCCCCAGCCGTTCTACGCACGCCCTCCGCCACGCCCAAACAATAATCGCCGCAAACACAACGGCGCAGAGGACGAGGTAAACCGTCTTATCCACCCAATGAAACCCGCGAAACCTCTGCGTCCAGTCCAGCAGAAAGTACCGCGCGCCGCTATCCAGCCCCTCTTCCTTCCGATAGCCCGACAGAAATCCAAACACCATCCAGCCCACCGACGAGTAGATCGCATACCCAACCGCGCACACCGCCGCCACCGCCGCCGGCATCTTCCAATCGCCACGTCGATACAGCGCCGGGAGCAGCACCAGCGGATAAAACTTCGTCATCACCGCGAGGCCCAGAAACACTCCTGTCCACACCGGCTGCTCGCGATACCGAAACAGCAGCGCCAGCGTAACAAAACAGAGAATCGCCGCATCGATATGCCCTGCCCCGCCAATCTCCCACACCAGCAGCGGACACCACGCATACAGCAGCACATCCGTCGTACGCCGTCCCATCAGTTTCAGCAGCGCAATCAGTGCGCCCGCCGTCACGCACTCAAACCCGAACATCGCCACCTTCATCCCGCGCACGCCCTGCGAGAAAAAAGTGACCAGCCAATAGATCATCTCCGCCGCCGGCGGATAGATCGTGTGCGCATAATAGCGCCGGTTGATGTTGTCGAAGATCTCCGCATGCCCCAGCTGCAAAAACCTCAATGCCGGATCGCCAGGCACATATCGATAAGGACTGATGTGCGCATGCTGCACGATCCCGTCCCACACATACCGATAGATATCGGTCGACAGAAACGGCTCCGCCCCTAGCGTCACCCATCGAAACGCCACCGCAAATCCCAGCACGATCCACAGCGTCGCGCGATTCACCGGCTGCGTCAGCACAACAAATACCGCCGCCACAAACAGCGTCGCCGACCACCCCGACACGCCCGAAAATCCAATCGTGAACCGCGAGTGCTCTGCAACAAACTGTCGCGCCAGCAACACCAAGCCGAGCCCCAGCAGACACAGCAAGAGGTTCGTCATCCACGCCCGGCCCGCATGCCAGGTCTCCATCCTCTCGCGCGAGATCACGATTCCCGCTCCACCGAAACCGTTCCCGCATTTACCTCGCGCGCACGCAACCGCTCCGCCAGAAACTCCCGCGTCCACCGCGCATCGAACCCCTCAGCCGCAGCAAACGCCGGTCGCTCATCGAGCAGCAACTCCCGCTCCAGCACCGCCAGCGACGCCCCATCGTCCACGTCATACCACGCCGGAAGCTCCACCAGCTCCATCCCCGTCTCACGCACCCGCTCCACCGTCTGCGTATAAACACTCTCCGTGCTCCACGCAATCCCCTCAAACACTCGCCGTTCCGCCCGCTTCAACCCGATCAGGTAATACCCTCCATCCTCTGATCCACCCACCACCACGCGATCCCCCGCTCGCGCCAGCTCATCCACAGCCTTGCGCAACGCCGTCGTCGGAAGTGTCGGCGAATCCGAATCGATCAAGCAGACTGCGCCAAATCCGCAGCTCAAAATATCCTCCGCCGCCGCCAGCAATCGCTCGCCAAACCCATCGCCTCTCTGCGCAATCAGTGCAAACCCCTCCGGCAGCAACCCATCGAACGCGGCCTCATCGCCCACCGGTGTATAGCAGATCAACCCCGCCGCTCCGCCCTCACTCGCCACACCGGCAATATTCAGCGCCGTGTCTCTCAGGAAACAGACATTCAGCGCCGCCGCCTCATCCGCGCTCAGCGGAGGCTGCAATCGCGTCTTCACCCGTCCCGAGCGCGGGGCCTTCGCCATCACCGCCAGCGCGCACACTCCTGCATACCTCGCCTCCGGCATGCGTGGATTCAGCATGGAATATCTCGCAGCCGCCAAAAGGACGTCCTCCGCACAAATTGAAGCAGCCCCAGTCTACCTTTCCACCTGGCCGCGGCCACACCATTTGCCCCGCATCGCACCCAGTGTCATCCTCAATACATGAAGTCAAAACGACTGCTCAACGCAGCCCTCGCCTGCACCTTCCTCTGCGCGCTGTCCAGTGCGGCCCAGGAACAGGGCTACTGGCGCGCCCAAAGTTCCAACGCTAAATCCATCACGGGCGATCTCAATTTCTCCGCCACCAAGTTCACCATCAACTTCTCCACCTACACCCTCGCGCAGATACGCACCCTCCAGCCCGCCGACGCGCGTGCCCTCTTCAACCCCGACGATCCCTCTGCCGGAGCCGAAAATCTCTATCGCCTCAGCATCCCCGACACCAAGCGCTTCCTCCACCACAACACTCTCTGCGGCGGCGAAGAGACCGACTGGATCATCACCTATATAGAGGGCCGCGACCTCCAGCTCGCCTTCTTCTCCGGCCCTTCCATCCCTACCCTCACACCCGAGGCCATGGCCGACAACCCGCGCCTCTGCGGCGTCTTCTCCTACCAGCGCTAATCCAAGAGCAGCGCATCGCTGCGAACGACCCTTGAGAGCCGGTCTTACTTCTTCTTTACTCCTCGATGAGCAACTGCTGCCGAGTTGGCCGCCACCGCTTCGCGAATAAGTTGTTTGAACGCCGCTTCGTTAATCTTCTCCCCTTCGCGGAAGTCGATCGCACGCCGCGTGCCCCCTTCCAGGCTCGAATTGAAGAGCTTCTTCGGATCGTTGAGGGAGGCTCCGCGAAAGAAGGTAAGCTTCACGGCCTGCTTGTATGATTCGCCCGTGCAGATGCCGCCGTCATGGGACCAGACGGGGATTCCGGGAGATTTTGGCTTCTCCCATTTCCACTCCTCAACGATCTCAGGGTCAGCCTCATGGATGAGTGCGCGCAGCTTCGCGAGCGTCTCTCCTCTCCAATCTCCCAGCTCTTCAATCCGCTTCGTGATCTTTGCTGAAGCGGCCTCGTCGTTCGTGTGACTTGTCGGCTTCATGTTCTCTCCGATCCTTCGTTTCGAACGAGGGATGCCTTAGTTCATAACGGTCACCCTCTCTTTGACGACGTTATTTGAGCTCGGCGACCACGCGTTCCAGGCCGTCGATGAACCCCCGCCAGCCGTACGTCGCGCCCTTGTAGGCAGCCTCTTGATCGGGACGGAAGCCAGACTGCTCCATGCGCACATGGGTGCCGGCAGCGGTCGGTGTCAGTGTAAACGTGACCACGCTTTCAAGCCCTAAAGTGCCCCACGTGTAAGAGAGTGTCTTGCGCGGCTCTACATCGAGCACCCTGCAGTCGACAACACCGTTCCAGTTCGGTACCGGTTCCATGCGCAACTGAAACGAGTGCCCGGTAACAGGTTGAAAGTCATTCTTCATCAGCCACTGCTCTATCAACGAGCTCTCCGTAAGAGCTCGCCATACCTTCTCCGGCGGATGAGCGAACTCCCTTTCCACGATCACAGAACGTGTAGAAGCATCAGACGTCGTCATTTGTCCATCCTTTCCAAAACATCTTCAAGGCGATCCATTTTGCTTTGCCAGAAAACTCCATAGTGGCCCACCCAGTCCACGAGCGGCGCCAGAGCCTCCTGCCGGGCGCTGTAATGGGTCTCACGCCCTCGTCGACAACCGCGCACCAGCCGGGCTCGCTTCAGTGCGGCCAGATGCTTTGAGACCATGGGTTGCGACACCCTGCCGGCCTGCGTCAAAGCATGAACCGTGTGTTCTCCATCGCGAGTCAGTCTCTCGAAGATCCCCCGCCGAGTCGGATCGGCAAGAGCTTTGAAAACAATCTCCACGGATCTCTGCATAGCGAGACCATAACCACACGGTTATTGTTTGTCAAACCTAAAACATCGGCTCAGTAAAACTCTTTTTGCCCCTCGAATTCTCCTCAACATCACGCCTCACTCCTCAAAGCTCCGATTCCACCGCTCCACCACCCGCGTCTCCCGCTCAAACCCCAGCACGCTCACGCTCCCGGTCCCCAGCGCAAACATCTTCCCATCCATCGCCGGCAACCCCACCCACCGCGCCGCCAGAATCCGCAGAATATGCGCATGCGCAAACAGCGCCACACTCTTCGTCCCCTCATCCTCAGTCGCCCTTGACTTGTCATCCTGAGGCGTAGCCGAAGGACCTGCTTCTCCGCTTTGAGCAGCCGCCACAGCCCGCGCAATCACCCGATCCGCCCGCACTCCCACCTCGTCCACGCTCTCCCCGCCCACAATCGGATTCGCCCACACGCTCCACGTCGGCCCATACTTCGCGCGCATCTCCGCGGTCGTCTTGCCTTCACTCTCGCCGTAGTTCCACTCCATCAAATCGTCGTCCACCTGCGCGACATCGCCGTACCCTGCAATCGCACAAGTCTCCCGTGCCCTCTGCATCGGACTCACCAGCACGGACGCAAACTTCCTTCCACCCAGATACTCCCGCAGCTCCCGAGCCCGCTCTCGTCCATGCTCCGTCAGCGGAATATCGGTCACACTCGTATGCCGTCCATCGAGACTCCACTCCGTCTCCCCATGCCTCACCAGCCACAGCTCCATATTCGCGCTCACCGGATCTCCCCTGCCCTGCCATGTATCCTACAGAGCCCCGGAGGCTACGAGGACAGGTTAGTCATGTCATACCCAATAAATGAAAGATTTTTGCGTAATCTCCCTGCGCTCGTCCGTATACCTCACGTATGTTCGACGATGACGTAACAACGGTGGCCTTCACGGAGCGCGACGCGCGGCAAATCGCCCGCAATCTGCGCCGCAAGAATGTCGCCTTCCTGCAGACATTAGTCGAGCAATATCAGTACCGCCTCATTCGCTATCTCATCTACCTGCTGGGCAGGCGCGAGGGCGTCGACGATCTGGTGCAGGAGACGTGGCTTCGTGTCCTCGAGCGTGGCTCCTCTTACGACGGCCATTCCCGCTTTGAGCCCTGGCTCTTCAGGATTGCGCGCAATCTCGCGCTCGACGACCTTCGCAAGCGACGATTCGTCAGCCTTGACTCGACTCCAGGCAACGAGTGGGATGCCGCTGCCTTATCGCCCGCCTCGCGAGCTCCTTCGCCCTTCCTACTCGCTGCAAGGTCCGAGGACGCTCAGCGGCTTGCGAGCTCTATGCAAACCCTTGATCCTGCCCATCGCGAAGCACTTGTTCTCCGCTTTCAGGAAGAGCTGTCGCTGCAGGAAATATCCATTGTCGTCGATGCGCCTGTCTCTACAGTCGCGTCGAGAATCTATCGCGCGCTCGCAACCCTGCGCACCCAATTGGAGGAGCCAAATCATGATCTCTGACCGCCACGAACTCTTTCGCAGCATGATCGACGAGGCTCTCGTCGCCGGCACCTCGGTCTCCCCGCAACCCCTCTTGAACGAGCATCTCCAGTCGTGCGCCCCATGCCGCGAGTATCTGGATGCCAGCACTCGAGTGATCTCCAGTCTCGGCGGCTTCTCGTTTGAAGTCGATCCATCCCTTCAGGCGAAGGTCTTCGATGCCCTCGCGCTGCGGGCACAACAGCCTGAGCCCGCGCAATTCAGCCCAAATCGATTAGTCATGATCTGCATTCTCGCCGCCGCTCTTACCGTGGCCGGATCGTTCTTCGATCTCAAGTTCGGCAGTCTGCTTGCCTCTGTCCTTGATCTTCACTACGCACAACTGCGGCAGGGCCTGCTGACATTCTGGATCATCCCTTCCCTCTGCCTCTTGCTCCTGTTTCCCCTGTTGCCGCTGTTGTCCAGGCGTAAAGAAAGGATCCTATGAATACCCGTCCCTTTTTCCAAGTTGTGCCAGCACAGGTCAAGCTTTGGGCGTGGATCGCCGTCATCGGTGCCGTTGCAACCGGCCTGTCCGTAGCGGTATGGGCCACCGCCGCCCACCACGCCTCGCCGTGGACGATACTCCTATATAGTGCCGCTGGCCTGTTCATTGGCCTGCTGTTCGCCACCTGGCTGCTCGGCCTCGGCTTTGTCTTTGCCGATGCCCGCCGCCGCGCCATGCGCCCCGTCCTCTGGGTCTTTGTCTGCATCCTGTTTCCTCACCTGTTGGGGTTCCTTCTCTACTTCGTGATGCGCCAGCCGCTCGCGTCACCCTGCGGGCACTGCGGACAGGCGGTTCCCTCCGGCCAGCGATTCTGCTCGTGGTGCGGGAGTCTCCAGGCTCACTCGCGGTCAGCCGATGGCCCACCCCCCTTCGGCCAGGGTCAGGGAGCCAGCCGCTGACAGCGCCTCCATCCCATCTCTCCTGACACATCCTGTCAGTAGCGTCCCGTATCCTTAATAGATATGGATTTCCAGCTCCACACCGACTACAAGCCTCAGGGCGACCAGCCGCAAGCCATCCGCGAGCTCGTCGCCGGCCTCGCCGCCGGCGAAAAAGATCAAGTGCTCCTCGGCGTCACCGGCTCCGGCAAGACCTTCACCATGGCCAAGGTCATCGCCGAGCTCAACCGCCCCGCGCTCATCCTCGCCCACAACAAAACTCTCGCCGCCCAGCTCTACCACGAGTTCAAGCAATTCTTCCCCACCAACGCCGTCGAATACTTCGTCTCCTACTACGACTACTACCAGCCCGAAGCCTACATTCCCGCCGGCGACCTCTACATCGAAAAAGAATCAACCATCAACGATGAATTAGACAAGCTCCGCCTCAGCGCAACGCGCAGCCTATTCGAGCGCCGCGACTGCATCATCGTCTCCTCCGTCTCCTGCATCTACGGCCTCGGCTCGCCCGAGGCCTACTACGGCATGCTTCTGCTCCTCGAAAAGGGCCAGAAGATCAAGCGCGAAGACATCACTCGCCGCCTCGTCGAAATCCTCTACGAGCGCAACGACGTCGACTTCCGCCGCGGCACCTTCCGTATCCGCGGCGACATCATCGAGGTCTACCCCACCTACGACGAGAACGCCTTCCGCATCGAGCTCTTCGGCGACGAGATCGACTCCCTCTCGCAGATCGATCCACTCTTCGGCACCGTCAAGCAAAAATATTCGCGCCTCCCCATCTACCCCAAGAGTCATTATGTCGTCCAGCCCGAGCGCAAAACCACGGCCGTCAACTCCATCCTCGCCGAGCTAACCGACTGGGAAGCGCAGCTAGAAAAAGAAGGCCGCCTCGTCGAATCCCAGCGCATCCACCAGCGCACCCGCTTCGATCTCGAGATGATCAAGTCCGTCGGCTACTGCCACGGCATCGAAAACTACTCACGCCACTTCTCCGGCCGCCTCCCCGGCGAACCACCCCCCACGCTCCTCGACTACTTCCCCCGCGACTTCCTCCTCTTCATCGACGAGTCGCACGTCACCGTCCCGCAGCTCCACGGCATGTGGCACGGCGACCGCTCGCGCAAGCAAAACCTCGTCGACTATGGATTCCGCCTGCCGTCCGCCATGGACAACCGCCCCCTGCGCTTCGAAGAGTTCGAAACCCGCACCGGCCAAATCCTCTACGTCTCCGCCACGCCCGGCCCCTACGAACTCACCAAATCCGCCGGCGTCGTCGTCGAGCAAATCATCCGCCCCACCGGCCTCGTCGACCCCCAGGTCGAAGTCCGCCCCATCAAGGGCCAGATCGACGATCTCCTCGCCGAAATCCGCGACCGCGCCGCCGTCAACCAGCGCGTCCTCGTCACCACCCTCACCAAGCGCATGGCCGAAGACCTCGCCAACTACTACACCGAGGTCGGCGTCCGCTGCCGCTACATGCACTCCGAGATCGAAACCCTCGAGCGCATCCGTCTCCTCCGCGACCTCCGCCGCGGCGAGTACGACGTCCTCATCGGCATCAACCTCCTCCGCGAAGGCCTTGATCTTCCGGAAGTGTCGCTTGTTGCGATATTGGATGCCGACAAGGAAGGCTTCCTACGCAGTCAGGGCTCACTCATCCAAACCATCGGCCGAGCCGCCCGCCACCTCGAAGGCCGCGCCATCCTCTACGCCGACAAGATGACCGACTCCATGCAGCGCGCCATCGACGAAACAAATCGTCGCCGCGAAAAGCAGGAGCTCTACAACGAAGAGCACGGCATCCAGCCCACCACCATCATCCGCGCCATCAACGACACCCTGGCCACCATCCTCAAAGCCGAGTACGCCGAAGAAGCCACCACCGAGACCGCCGAGCTCTTAGACTTCGAAAACCAGGCCGCCCTCGACGCCCACATCGCCAAACTAGAAACCGAAATGCGCGAGTCCGCCAAAAAATTCGAATTCGAACGCGCCGCCAAGCTCCGCGACCAAATCAAAGACCTCCGCACCAAAGAGTTCTTATTTAGCTGAACAGCTGTTGGTTTTCGACTTATAAGTGAGGAAAAGACTCCATGCACTACTATATTGGATTGGTGGCGATAGACCCATGCATAACGTTTCTAAGAAGCAACCCAAAGAGGATCCGATTAATGACTTACTGGCCACCGTTTCTGACACGATCGGCGATCTGATCACGGGTGTCCCAGCACCTATACGCAAGAACGCGGCGCGGGCTTTTACGAGGCTTTGCACCGCCGCGGTCGAATATCCAGCAGCACTGATCGAGAATGCAATCGAGGAGAAGCGCGCAGAATCACGCACGCGGGTAAAACTGACTAACACCTCAGCCGAACAGATTGCCGAGCAAATGCACACAAGCCCGGAGTATGCCCGTGCCGCCGTTAGAAAATTTGGGCAGAAGATCATTCGCGAACGAATCAACATCGATCAGATTGCTCAATTGGCAGCGGATGAGTTGAGGAGCGACAAACCGCCCGAAACGGGCGGCGAGATACAGGACGCGCCGCCGATTAGCGAAGACTGGATGAGCACCTTTGAGGACGAAGCCGCGCAAATGAGCTCAGAACAGATGCACCAGCTGTTCGCACGAATTCTCGCAGGCGAAATTCGCAAGCCGACCTCATTCTCAAGAAAGACAGTGCGAATGGTCGCACAGCTAGACAATACTGCAGCTGCGCTGTTCAAAATTCTCTGTTCGCTATCAATATCACTACAGCTGCCCGAAATCGGGGTGATCCGGGACGCCCGCGTTGTATCAATGGGAAGCGCTGGAAACAACTCACTGCAAGCTTACGGCTTAGGGTTTGATCAGCTCAACATCTTGCAAGAATATGGACTCATTATTTCCGACTACAACTCGTGGATGACCTACAGCGTAGCAACCGTCAGAAACAATACTGTTCCGCTGCCCTTGAATTACTCGGGAGAATTCTGGGCTTTTGCACCAAAGACCGCTACATCGGTGCCAACGGAACTCATGATCACCGGCGTGGCCCTGTCGCGATGCGGAAAAGAATTACTTCCGATCGTCGAGAAGGCACCGAACCAGCGCTACACGGAAGCGCTGACTAGCTTCTTCGACCAACAGCGCTTTGCAATGATCAAAGCCGGAGCCTAACCAGCAGCGGGTAGCTACTCATCTCCGCATGCCAACCGATTCTCTACGAAATACATCCGGCGGGCGGCCCACTCATCCCTTGATCCTCCACATTCTGGGTGCCCCATTCGTCGCATTATGTATGCAATCTATTGACATTTGCATCCCCCCTATGTAGAGTTGTACAAATGGATAGCGATGAGCTTCGAATAACCGGCCCGCTCCTGAAGATCGTGCATCAGTTCTTGGAGAATCCAGAAGAGCAGATGTCGGGGGCCGACCTCGCGCAGAGGACGAATGTCGCCTCAGGTACTCTCTACCCGATATTGAGGAGACTAGAAGTGGCCGGATGGCTGACAAGCGTCTGGGAGGATGTGGATCCGAAGGTTGTGGGACGACCGCGACGGCGGCTTTATAAGATAACGGCCTTGGGGGCGCGTAAGGCAAGGATAGCAATCATGGACACGTTCGCTCCGAAGGGAGTGCCTGCATGGGGGCTCTAAAGGTATTCGCCGTCGCGGTTCTGGCCGCCTTGCTGGTGGAGGTGCTCAAGGGATCGTGTCCGAAGCTCGCATTGCTCCTCATACGGGGAGCACTGCGCATCTTGCGAGAAGACCAGAGAGAACGTTACCGAGACGAATGGATCAGTGACACATCGGAAATACCTGGGACAATCACGAAGATCTGGTTCGCCGCCGGATTCTTTCAGGCAGCCTTCGGCATAAACTCAGCGCTACCTAGTCCGACCCCGAGTCAGGAAAAACATACATTTGCCGAGAGACTCACGCTTCTCACTCTAAGACAGGCGAGAGTCACATTGGCCGTAACGATGGATGTCGCCTATAAGCTGGCCCTTCTCATCGACGGCCTCTCGATTTTCCTAACCTCGTGCAGGTGCGAATATAAGTTGTGGCGCCGCGATGGATATCCCGTCCTCGACTCCGCCATCCAAGGGTCAGTAGCTGTCATCAAAAATCTTCAAGAAGATCGAAGGCGGGGCTACCGGGCGCTCGCGCCTTTGCGCACCCGCCGCCGCGCTCAGAGGCTAGTGGCGCGTGACCCACTCGTTCCCTGATTCACCACACCGGGTGTTCCCTGTCATCGCCGGGTGGCCCACATCTGGGTGCCCCATCTTCGCGACGGCTTCATCGTCGCTAAGGTGGGCTCCGCTCTGCCGAAGGCCGGAGTGAAGTCCGAAGGACGAAGCGACTGAATTGCCTTCCTTCCCAGAGCCACCGCCTACTACCGAAGCGTTTGTCCTGCATTCAGCCTTGCGGCACCACGTTCGCATGCCGGGCAATCTCCTGCCAGGCGCCGCCCCGACGCAACCACACGGCCGTGAATCGGAGGTGGTCTGGCTTACCCGCATTGGGCATTCGTCCACCCCAGGTCACATCCTCGCTCCCCGCCACAATCACGATGTCGCCATACTCCTTGATGTATTCGATCTCGCGCTTGTAGGAAGTGATCACCAGGAAACCGGACGTCATCATCCCGAGAACTTGTTGCTTCGTTACAAACCTGTTCAGCGGATTTGTGACCACAAAGCTGTCGGCCCACAAACGGGCCATAGTCGCCGGGTCCTTATGCAGAAAGGCTTCCACCTCTTCCGCATTCACCGCACGAACCTGCTGCTGTGCCTGATCTTCAGTCGTCCCTGGCTGCTGTCCATCGACAATCGGCGTCCCGCTGATGGTGGACATCGCTGGCGCAACAAGGAACGGCGTGAGGATCAGCAACCACAACCCACGAAGTCGCACTCGCCACCTCCAAAGGTTCCGGCGACCATACTATCCCGAGGAACCGGAGGCTGCCACTCATACCTTGCGCGTCCCATTCATCGCCGGCAGCCGCTCAGGAACGCCTGAAGAATCTCAGGTAGAAAGCCCCGAACACCAGGACAATGCCAATATTCACCATCAGCCTTCCCCAGAACAGATTTCTGAAGAACGCAAAATCCACACCGACGATGACCGCCACCATCACCACCCCATAAAGGACGAGATCTACCGTTCTGCCCATTTCAGTCCTCCCTCAAGCGATCTGCCGGGTGCCCCACGTCTCGCCTCTGAGACGTGGGTTCTCTGGACCAACCTAAATCATCACCGCACACCGCAAACCCGAGCGCCAAAGGCGCGCCGCATACCAGCCCAGGGCAACGCCCTGGGTCAACTCTGCCGAAGGCCCGGGGCCCCCGGCGAGCTTGCTCGCTGGGGTGGGAGCCTGGAGCGAAGTCCGCAAGACGGAACGACTGAATTGTCTTCCTGCCGGGGCCGCCAATTCCCCAATCTCCAAAACCTGTCAAGTCTGTGAATCCGTGCAAAACCCCGCAACATCAACAAACCACAGCCACAACCCTGCGGAAAAATCGCTGCACAGTAATTCCACTCAACTTGCTAAAATAGAACTAGAAGAAACATCACAAAGGCTGCCACAGGCGATCCGCCAGGCAGCTTTTCTTTTTGCCCGATACATCTCGGATCGCCGCAAACCCCTGATTCCAGAGATTTTGCCAACTAAATCTCTGGAATCAATATTTTGCAGCCGCATCCTCCCGCAACCCGCTGATTCCAAAAGATCCAGCACACAAGGGGGAGGGGGAGGGCATCCCAGCAGAGGCATCACCCATGCTTGAACAACTGGATCGCCCGCTCGTGCTTCTCCGCCGCCTCGCGTGTCGCGAACGTCCCCAGATTCTTCCGCTTGCCTGATCTCTTATCGGCATGGCGGCTATAGATGCGATATTCACCGGATTTGAGCTTACGAATCATCTCTCCCTGTTACGCCAACCGCCTCCGAAGCACGCCGGCCAGCCCGAGCAGACCCGTCCCCAGCAGCGCCACACTCCCCGGCTCCGGCACCGGCGACGTAGACGCCGTCCCGGTCACATCAAACGCCGAAAAGTTGTTCCCCGCCGTCGCCGTCGTCCACGGCCCTGTCGCACTGTTCACCTCGTTGTAGAACCACGTCCCGGTGTCGGCGAGACTATATAGCCATCCCGTCTGGTTCGTCGCGTCAGTCTGCTGGCCCACGATCCAGTACGTCGTCCCCGCATCCAGCGTCGAGCAGATCCCACTGCAGGTGAAGTTCACCACCGCTGTCGTCGGATAAGCCGAATAGCTCCCCGTCTGCGTCAGCGTGTCTAGAATCGTCCCCGGAGCCCCACCGGAGTTCGACTCGATGTACACATTCAACGGCGTCGCCGACCCCGAAAGCGCCGTCAACGCCAGGTCCGCACCCGTCAGCGTCGCCGTCTCGCTCGGGGCAAAAGAAAACGCATCCACCTCTGCCCCCGCGCCGGGGTCATTTCCAACGAACCACCAGCTATTGCCTACATAGGTCTGCCCCGGGCCGAAGTTCGAAAACACCGTATCCGCTCGAGCCTCTCTAGCCTGTGCCACGATGACCAACGCCAACACCGCAGCAGGTACAACACTGAAAATTCGAACACGCATAGCTACTCTCCCGTATCACCTTTGATAGTCAAAGCCCCCCCGGGGGATGCCCCGTCCAGCGCGTAACCCACCCGCGCCTAGCCGCCACTCAGACTACCGGCTCCATGTTTCTCCCGAAGAATAACCGCCCGAACAAGGTGGTCGAGTCTCGGAAACTCTTTATCCATATAGGCGTTGCCGCCCTCGAGTATCTTATCCTGATGTCCTGCACGCATGCCGCTGCCCGAGTGTTCGCCGTAGCCGTCATAGAGCTTCTCCACAATATCCCAGCCTTCAACCACCTTGCCGAAAGGAGCGAACGCCGGCTGAGAATCATTCAGCGTGGAGTTGTCACGGAGGTTGATGTAAACCTGCGTCGAGCGGGTCCCCGGGCCGGTGTTGGAAAAGGCAATGTAGCCCGGCAGGTTGTGGACCTTGAGCGCGTCGTCCGGAATTGTTCTGTGACGCCACGCCAGCGCAACCTTGGGATCGCCGGCGATGCCAAACTGCACCCAATGTCCGGGAACGACTCGGAAGAAGCGCGAGTTGTCATAGTAATGCTCGCGAACCAGCTCGTAAAAACGGTCTGCACCATTCGGCGACCAATCGCGGTGTGTCTCGATCACGAAACTTCCCGCGGTTGTGTCGATCCGCGTCTGGAAGACGGCCGGCGCATGGGGCGAATGGAAGAGAGGGAAAGCAAACAGAAACGCGAGCAGAAGTTTCATGCGCTCAAGAGTATCGCGGACGGCCATCCCACCGTCGCACACATCCTCTGACTGTCATTCAGGCAACACGGTCCTCCCACCCTCCGTCCAATCTCGCTGGAGGTAACTCCCTTGTTTAAAAAGACCCTATCCACTCTCATCCTCGCCGCCGTCTGCTGCACCCCACTCATGGCCCTCGCCCAGCATGACGACCACCAGGATCAGAACGCCTTTCATCAGCGTTACGTCCGCCACAACGAGTGGAAGCGCGGCTATCACATGCGCACCGACGACTGGACTCGCGCCCAGCGCGTCGACGACTGGCGCGCCTATCACCTCAGCGAACCGCCCCGCGGCTACGAGTGGCGCGAGGTCGACGGCAACTACGTCCTCGCCGCCGTCGATACCGGCATCATCGCCTCCGTAGTCGTCGCAGCGGCCGCCCACTAAAGAGACAACCGGTCACCTGCCCGTAACTTTTCCTTTCTGAATCGGGCAGGTTACTCACCGTGGCTGTTCCGTCTTTCCCTTTGCCTCCGTGTGTGTGAGTTGATGCCCTGCACTGCGGCGAACCAAATGCTTGATCCCTTCCTCCCTGCAATAAAATCCCTTGCGTCCTTCCCCCGCGTGTTACCGTTCCTCAAATCCGCGTGCTACCGTTCCTCAAACCAGAGTGCTATCGTTCTTCCAACTCCAGAAGGCCCCGATCTGAGCACGTTGCAAAGGAGCCCCCATGCCCAGGCGCGTCGCATCCCCCGTCCCGCTCACCACGCCATCCCCGGCAGGTCCGCAAGACCCCGAAACTCCCTACGTCCTCTCCTACTTCGCGCAACGCCGAGCCGCAGGCTACATCGGTCTCGCCCTTCCGCTTGTGGTCGTGCTCTTCGACCGCTTCTTCTTTACCGCACACTGCATCCCCGCATCCATCAGTGCGTCCTACTACACCGGTACGCGCAACTTTTTCATTGGCTCGCTCTGTGCGGTCGGCATCTTCCTCATCACCTCCATCGGCTACAAGGAGGACATGCTCTGGTCCATCTTCGCCGGAGCCATGGCCTTCCTCGTAGCCTTCTGCCCCACCTATCCTGATCCTGTCTGCCGTCTACCCGGCGCCACAGCGCCCTTCGCCAAGAGTCACGACATCCACATGATCGCCGCCGTGGCGCTCTTCCTTTCCTTGGCCGTGTTCTGCCTCTTTCTCTTCACCCGCTCTTCGGACCAGCCCCACACCTTCAAACCCCGCCTCGCCGGCCTCGCACCTCAGAAGAAAAAGCGCAACGTCGTCTACATCGCCTGCGGTTGCATCATGGTCGCGGCAATGGTGTTCTATGCTGTCTCACAACTTCTCGCCCATCTCCACCTCATCTCCGAGTGGCATTACCTGTTGCTCTTCATCGAGTGGATATGCCTCTGGGCTTTTGGCATCGCCTGGCTCGTCAAAGGGCAGCAGCTCTTAGCGGACACCCACATGCCCCCCGCCGATCCACTCGCCTGAAATCGCGAATCTCGATCAGAGGCGCACAAACCTTCGCCCGCACGGACATCGGAGAGCTTTTGAAAAGCATCCGAATTCGAGGTCATAGCGGAGGTACGGATGCGTATCGCATGGTTCGCAGGACTTACCAGCGCAGTTCTTGCAGTCGGAATAATGCTCCCCTCAACTGCCACCGCGCAGATGTCGCACGCGCAGGCGAAGGCCCGTGTGGAAGCCCGGGACAAGCAGCACCACAACAAGCTGAAGACGGAAGCCGTGCCCACCGCCGGCGGAGCCGTTGCCGGCGCCGCCGTAGCTGGACCCGCCGGTGCGTTTGCCGGCGCCAAGATGGGCCACACCGTCGGCACCGTCTTCCACGGCGTCAAGAAGCATCACGACATCAAGCAAGTCGAGAAGCATGGCACGCCACGCCGCCGCACCGTCCGGCGCACCCGAACCGTACGCACGCGATCCACAGTCAGGCGGCGAACGATGGCCCACTCTTAACCTGACCTCCCTTTCTTCCCCAAGCCGGAGCTGAACGCAGCAGATCGTCTCCCTCACGATAAAATCGCATCATGCCTGACAAAGCGTCCGATCCATCCCCCAAACCCGTTCCCACCCGCAAGACCGGCCTCAGCCCCAAAGAGCAGAAGCTGCAAGCCCTGCGCGAAAAAGCGGCCCACGTCCAGAGCGGCGCCAAGCCCCTTCCCGGAGCCTCTGCCACCGGCTTCAAAGCCAAGAACTCCTTCATGGGCAAGAAGGCCGCCTTCCAGCGCAAAGCCACCTAGAGCACTTCTCTCCTACATCTCCGCTCTTACACGACCCCGCCCATCAACGGATCGCTGAACCCCGGCCCCCCCGTCTCCACGCGGCCGGCGTAACGAGCCTCTGTCTTCGAGCCCTCCGCCCGCACCGTGAAGTCGTACCACCCATGGCTCTGCTTCAGCGCCAGCACCACCGACGCATCCTTCCCCGCGCCCACCGTCCGGCTCACCGTCCCCGTCCCGTACGCATTATCCCGCACCGCAATCGTCACCGCATGCGCGCCCGCGTTGCGCACCTTCATCTGGACATTGCCGGTCGGAGCCTTCCCCTTGCGTTCATAAGCCGCGCTCGTCTGGACGGCCGCATCTTCCGCGCGTCCTCGGAACGAGCGGAAGAACCCATTCGGCCCGTGCACATCGATCTCATACGCTCCATCCTCGAACGCGGCCAGCGGGAATTCCTCGCGAAGCGTGTCTCCCGGCTTCACCGCATAGGTCGCCACCCTCATCTCCTTCGCGTTGCTTCCAGAAACATTACGCAGATAAACATTGAACGGCGCGCCCGCCGACCGTCTTCCATGCACCTTATCGCCCGCCGTCAGCCGCAACTCAAACTTCGCGCCGTCGGCGCTCAGCCCGCCCTCCGCATACAGCTCATACGGCAGCGCGCACGACGGTCGTATCCCCGACTCCTGGTGCGTCGTCGCTTCAGCGTGCAGCAGATTCTCATTGATCTCGCGAATCTCGGCGGCCGTCAGTCTCTTGTAGTTGGAAGGGATCTCCTTATACCGCGCCTTCTGGATGCTGATCACGAACTTGTCGCGGTTCAGATACTCCAGCTTCGGCTCCTTCGCCTCGTGCCGCCGGAAGCACGAAGTCAAATCGCCCGAGATCGCCCGCCGCCACGCGCTGATGTTGTCTTCTCTCACCTTCTTGCCAAACTTGGTCTGAACGAAATCCTCCAGAAACATCAGCGTCGACGTGTGATCGAACAGCTGCGAGTTCACCCATCCTCCGCGGCTCCACGGCGACGCAACGATCGTCGGCACCCGGAAGCCCATGCCGATCGGCCCCGAGCGCGCGTCCTTCTCGGCCACGCCCTGCACCACCTCATCCTGCGCGTAGCTGTACTCAATTCCCGTGTCGATCCCCTCCGACGCTCCGCCCGTCGCCGGCCGCTTCGGATCTGCCGCGACAAACGACGGCGCATGGTCGAAGTACCCATCATTCTCGTCATACGTCAGGATGAAGATCGTCTTCTTCCACACCTCCGGATTCTTCGTCAGAATGTCCATCACCTCGGACACATACCACGCCCCATACCACGGCGACTCCGGATGGTCGGAGAACTTCTCCGGCGGCGTCACCCAAGAGACCGTCGGCAACTTGCCCTCGTTCACATCTTTCCTGAACTGATAGAGGATGTCGCTCTTCGGCACCTCCATCGACAGTTCTTTGCCGTCGTCCTCAAACGTAATCGTCTCCAGCGTTCTGTACTCCGGATCTCCGCCATTGGTAACGAACGCAGCATGATGCAGTGCGCGCTGTTGCGGCGTCATCTCGTTATAGCGCTGCGCGCCGCTGTCCTTCAGCGACTCCTTCAGTCTCGCGATCTCAACCCCGTTATGCTGGATTCGCCAGCGCATCTGCGCCACCTTGTGCTGGTCCTTCTCCGTCGCGAGCGACGCGGTGTCCTTCGCGATCAGCTTATTCAGCCACGCAATCCGCTGATGCATATACAGAACGCATCCCGGGTACGCTTCAATGTTGTAAGCCGCGAACTCCTCCAGGATGTTGCAGCCGAAGTTCCCCAGCCACGACTCCTCTGCCCCTTTCATACCGCCCGCGTTGGTCAACTCGTTCTGATAAAACTTCCATCCGATCCCGGCCTCCTGCAGCCGCTCCGGAAACGTCTTCCACGTCATCCCTCCGGCATTGATCTCATCATTGCGCATGTACACCTTGGAATCGGTGCTCGACTTATCCCGTATCGTCCCCGTCCAGAAGTAGCTGCGGTTCGGCGTCGTGCTGCTCATCACCGAGCAGTAGCTCTGGTCGCAAACCGTAAACGCATCCGCGAGCTCGTAGTAAAACGGAATGTCTTCCCGCGTGTAATGCCCCATCGTGATCGGCACAGCCGCATACTCCTGCGAAACATGCGAGCGCTTGGCGTCCACCCAGTTGTTGTGCTGCCCTTCATTCCACGCATCCACCTGGCTGTTCCTGCTATGCGGAATCGATCCCATCCATGTAATGCGCGTGTCGCGAATATCCAGCCGCCACGGAGCATACGAGTCCCCCGCCGCATCCGTCTGCACAAAAACAGAGTTCCCATTTCCTAGCCGGATCGCCCGCGGATCGTTGAACCCGCGCACGCCCTTCAGCGTCCCCAGCGCATGATCGAAGGAGCGGTTCTCCTGCATCAGGATGACGATGTGCTCCGCGTCCAGATATGTGGACCCCGCCTCAGGCTCGATCGCCACTGCTCTTTGAATCGAATCCGGCAGAAAGCCCGACACACCCGCGGCGCCCGAAAACAGCGCGGCGAACTTCAAGAAATCCCTTCGCGTATGCTCCATACCTCATCCTTTCACAAGAAACCTCGCCACGCGATATGCCCCCTCGCTCGGGCATTCTAAGCTCAGCATCCTAAATTGAAAGCGTCAATGAAAGGTCAATGCCCGAGACAATTCCCCCGCAAACCCAATCCTCGCCGTCGACCGTCTAAAGTAGAACTCGGCCGGTCCACGAATCGTCGAGCCGGCAAATCCAGAACTTCTCCCAGACTCCATCGAATCCAAAGGAGTCCAGAAAGTGGTGCCTCATGAACGTCGGTGTTCTCTTAGCAGCAGCGCTCTGGATGGCCGCTCCCTCGCCGGCGCCCGCGCAAGCCGGCCCCGAGCCGCAAATCCCCTTGCGTGATGCCTTCGTCGTCGCCGCCGAAACCGTCATCGACGATGCCGGCACCACCGACGTCAAGGCCGACGACGCCCACTTCGCCGGCCAGATGACCTCCCTCAAAGAGGCTCAGGCCAACCTCGCCGCCATGGCCGACGTCGATCGCGAGCACACCATCGCCGACGCCATGAAGGACATCGTCTTTCAGGTCGCCTCCTGCCACATCCAGTCCATCGACGGCGCCGACACCACCAAATGCCAGTCCCAGATCGAGACCGCGCGCAAACGCGCCATGCAGACCATCAACAAACACAAGAGCGGTAGCTCCTGGGTCGACGGCCCACCCAGTAATTAGTCTTACCCCTTCTTCGCCTTTGCCTTCCGCGACTCATACGCCGTCTTGATCGCGTCGTAGCGCGCCTGCAGATCGTCCAGCTCAAGGTCCGACAGTTTCTCGATATCGATCATCCGGTTGTCGCCCTTGTCCATCGCCCGGATCAGTTCATCCAGCTTCAGATTGATCGCCTTGGCGTCCCGGTTCTGCGTGTTCTGGATCAGGAACACCATAATGAAGGTGATCAGGTCCGTTCCCGTATTGATCACCAGCTGCCACGTGTCCGAGTAATGGGACATCGGCCCCATCACCGCCCATATCAGGATGAACAGAAACGCCGCGCCGAATCCCCACTTCGATCCCAGCCACCACGACGACGACGCCGCGAACCGCCCGAACCAGTCATTGGTCGTCGTCTGAGCCTTCACCTCACGCGCCTTCCGTTTCGCCAAGGACCCTCCCTGCTCTTCTCTGTCAGAAAGAGCGAATATAGCTGCCCCACGTTGCATCCAGCGCAATGA
The DNA here is from genome assembly GCA_036509515.1 of Acidobacteriaceae bacterium. Taxonomy (GTDB): domain Bacteria; phylum Acidobacteriota; class Terriglobia; order Terriglobales; family Acidobacteriaceae; genus Granulicella. The sequence continues at coordinate 76,440 of DATCFM010000034.1, read as the reverse complement.
AAAATCCCAGCTTGTGCCGGGATCATGAGACAACTCTCTCGCTACAGCGGCTGCACGTTCTGCGGATGCGCCCGTGCCCGTGCCGGATGCTCCACCAGTCTTTCCACCGCGGAAACAAGGTGGGCTGGCCCCTCCATCGCCTCCAGCACCAGATCCGGCACCCCCGCCGAATAGCTACCCCAGTACGCCGCCATAATCAGCGTGTGGACCTTGTGCGTATGTGCCGCGACCACGGCCAGCGCCTCCTGCGTCTCTGCCGTCGACAGCGAGTGGCACAGGATCAGCAGATCGATCCCCTCCGCCCCCACAACCCTCTTCACCTCAGCCAGTTCAGTCGCCATCAGCACCCGGTAGCCCGAGGCCTCCAGCAGCAACCGCCGCGTCTGCAGCAACCCGGTGTCTCTTCCATAAATAAGAATCGTCGTCGGCATGCTCATCTTGAACCCATTCTTGGAAGCGAAAGTTTTCGTGCCAGCGTCTCGTTTCGCTGCTCATGCCAAATGTTTACCTGCTCAAATATCTCCTGCCTGGAGATGGGTAACACGAAAGTAGTATGTTTCCCTCTTGTCGTCGGTTCGGGATCGAACATAGCTCGATGAATTCATCCCTTTGCCCTGGGGTGCATACTGTGAGGGCTAAGTCATTTCAACCAGGAGCCTCCTTGCCAGCCAGCACGTTCAAGAACACCCTCTTGAGGCACCTCGAGCCCGAGGTCGTCGATCGCCTCTCTCTCCGTCCCGTCACCTTCGAGCTCAAGCACGAGATCGAGTTTCCCGGCCAGCCCATCGAGCACCTCTTCTTCGTCGAAGAGGGTGTCGCCTCTATGACCACCGCCTTCCAGGACGGCTCCCAGGTCGAGGTCGGCATGTTCGGCTTCGAGTCGGTCATCGGCGTCTCCGCTCTCATGGGAACCAAACTGAGCCTCAACCGCATCTACACCCAGGTCCCCGGCCGCGGTTACAGCTCCCCCCTGCAGGCGGCCCAGCTTGAGTTCAGCCGCTGCGGCCGCTTCCAGGCTCTTGCCCTGCGCTTCGTGCAGGCCCAACTCCTGCAGGCCGTCCAGTCCGCCGGCTGCAACGCCAAGCACCACATCGAGCAGCGCCTCGCCCGCTGGCTGCTCATCTGCGCCGACCGCGCCCACGCCATCATCCTTCCGCTCTCCCAGGAGTTCCTCGCCGACATGCTCGGCAGCACCCGCCCCACCGTCTCCATCGCCGCCTCCACCCTCCGCGACGAAGGCCTCATCGACTACACCCGCGGCGTCGTCACCCTCCTTGACGTCGCTCGTCTGGAGCAGCGCTCCTGCGAGTGCTATTGCATCATCAAGCAGTACTTCGACAGCTACGCCGAGTTCGACACCGCCTACACCCGCTAGCCCTCTCGCCCTTTGGATCTGTCATCCTGACCCTGAGCGGAGCCGAAGGGGAAGAATCTGCTTCTGCATCTCCATTTGCATCTCCTCGCGATGTCCTTTTCGATCCATACGCTTTCCCGCAAAATCCTTTCATCCCCATCAAAACTTTTGTTTCCACTATGTTTCCGACCGAACTGACGACCTACTTTAGTGCCGTCCATGCTTTTCCCAGTGGAGGCACGATATGGCGCAGTACGCAGGAACAGTACGCTGGTTCAACAACGCCAAGGGCTACGGCTTTTTGGGTCGCGACGGTGGCAATGATGTCTTCGTTCACTACAGCTCCATCCAGAACGACGGCTACAAATCTCTCAAGGAGGGCGAACCCGTCGAGTTCGACGTCATCCAGGGCGAGAAGGGCCCACAGGCCGACCATGTCCGTCGCGTAATGCCCGTAAGCGCCTGATTTTCAGTTGTATGTAAGGCATCGAACACAGAAATCGAGGTCCAATCAGTATCGTCGAGATGGAGCCGGTTCCGTAGAGGCTCCATCGCAATTTCTTCGCTGTGAGCGGCGGTGATCCCTTGCGAATCTCTCTTGGGACAACTGCCCTGCCTCCCCCATTCACCAATCGGCTGATCGAGTCCCTCCCGCCCCGCGAAAAGACGCACCTGCTGGCGCTCGTCCAGGCCGTCCCCCTTCCCCTTCGCACCCCGCTCTATGAGATTGGCGAAACTCCCCGCTACGTCCACTTCATGACCTCCGGCCTCGCCTCCCTCGTCACCACCCTGCGCGACGGAGAAGACATCCAGATCGGCATCGTCGGCCGCGACGGCTTCCCCGAGGCTCTCCACATCCTCGGCCCTCAGACCGGCCAGACCCGCTGCTTCATGCAGGTCGAAGGCACCGCCCTCCGCATGGACTTCAAGCGCTTTCAGGAGGAGTTCCAGCGCAACGAGGACCTCCGCGGCCTGGTCCTCCGCTACGTCCAGTACCAGTCCCTCGTCACCGCCCAGCTCGTCGCGTGCAACCGTCTCCACGAGGTCGAAGAGCGTCTCGCCCGCTGGCTGCTCATGGTCTCCGACCGGCTCGAAAGCCCCACCATGCAGCTCACCCAGGAGTTCCTCGCCGACATGATCGGCGCCCGCCGCTCCACCGTCACCCTCGCCGCCGGCAGCCTTCAGCGCAGCGGCGTCATCGGCTACCGCCGCGGCAAGATCAACATCGTCGACCGCGAAAGCCTTGCGGACGCAGCCTGCGAGTGCTTCCCCGTAATCCAGCGCCTCTTCAAAAACCTCTACCGCTAGCGCCTCGTCCAGCCACAAATCCGGGTGCCCCATTCATGACGACAGCTTTACCGTCGGCATGGGTGGGGTCTCGCGCTCCATCCCCGCCATTCATCTTGCTCTTGAGATGTAGTGCCCTTTCAAACGCACTCCGCCTCCGCAACCAGCACGCGATACAGCAGCTCCGGCAGCGACATCGTCTCCGCTTCCGCCTCCGCCTCGCGCTCAACCCAATCCGCACTCGAATATTCGAATCTCATCTTCGCCACGATCATTACTTCCCTCTACGCATTCACTGCGCACTCTGTTCCGTTCCCGTCTCGCTACCCCGCCCGCCGAACCGGCATCCATACCGCGCCCGCATCCCTGCGCGAAACCGCTCGCGCTCCTCCTCGCTCATCCCTGCCCAGCGCTCTTCCATGTGCCGCTTCCATCCATGCCGGCCGCCGCCATGGCGATGAAATCCGCCAAACAAAATCTTGCACAGCAGCAGCAGCCCCAGCGCCTGCCAGTACGTGATCGCCTTCCATCCCACGATCCCTGGCAGCAGCGAGTTCCACAGATGCATCACCACGAACGACAGCACCGCCGCGATCGCAATCACCATCACCACAACCTTCAACACCTTCAACGCTCTCATCCTTCGCATCGCTCCCTCACTTCCCTTCAAAGCCTTCGAACTCCTCATACATCTCCCGCAGCCGCTCGCGCAGATGCAGCACCGCATACCTCTTCCGCGACAGCAGCGTATTCACACTCACGCCCGTCTCCTCGGCCATCTCCTTGAAGCTCCGCCCCAGCAGCTCATGCGCCACGAACACCTCGCGCTGCTCCGCCGGTAACTCTTCCAGCGCCTCATCCAGCGTCTCCAGCATCACGCCGCGCGCATACATCGCCTCCGGCCCAGCCTCCGGCGAAGGCAACAGGTCTTCAATCGTCGCTCCATGCTCTTCACCCACGGGCTCATTCAACGACACGCTCTTGCGCCGGCGAAATAAGTCCGTAATCCGGTTCCGCGCCACGCGATACAGCCACGCCGTCACCTGCTCGGCCGGCCGCATCATCCTGTAGGCCTGGATCAGCTCATAAAAAACATCCTGCAGAACATCCTCAGCGTCGGCCGTATCCAGCACGCGCCGCCGGATAAAGCTCCGCAGCCGCGGCTCATCACGCTCAAACGCCTTGGCGATGAGCTCGTCCTGCGCCGCGAGCTGATCCTGTTTAGCCATCGTCGCCAGCTCGACCAGCATCCCGTCCTTTACAGTCTGCGCAATCACATTCTCAATCTCTTCAGTGTTAACGCCCCACCCTGACAGATATTGTCAGTAGTCTTTAAAAATCTTTCCCTCCGAACCGATCTGCGGGGCCCCATTCATACGCAGCCTCATCGCGCCTGCGTGGGGTTCCCAGAGCCTCGGATCTCGCGAAAGGACACAGCCGCGAGCTCGTTGGCTAGAATATCTTTACGTTGTTATTATCTTTTTTTGACATATCAAGTATTGACATGTCTATAGAGAGATGGCATCCTATGCTCAGGACGGAACAATCATGGCCGATTATGGCTCCACGGACAGGGTCCGGAAGTCGGCTGTCGAACGATACATTGCGCCCGCTCGCGCGCAACGGCAGTCGATCGTCACAATTCACACCGGCTCTTTTGAAAAGTCTCTTGTGCAGCATGGAGTTATTCGGCCGAACCGCTTCCCCATCGTCTGCAACGCGCTCAAATCCCGGAAATTCCTCTCTGAAAACAACCTGATCCTTCTGAAGGTGCAGGCTCCTCCCTCGGGGCAGAGTTCAACGGTCACGTACACCTACAAGTTGGCTCCGGAGCCTGCTCCCGAAGTCGAAGCCGGTGTTGAACCACGATCTCCATCGGTGGTCGAGGATTCTTTCAAGCAGCTTCGTGGAGTTCTCAAGCGAACCTACAAGCAGTTAGGCGGCGCCGAGGCATTCCATACAGCGGAGCGGGAAAGCTGGGAGCAATGAGACGTATTTATTGGGACACGATGATCTTCGCTTACTGGTTTGAAGATCATAAGAAGTTGAGTCATCGTGTCGAGCAGGTTCATGAAAGCATGCGGCGCAGAGGCGACCTGCTTTGCAGCAGCCTATATGTTCTTAGCGAGTTGATGGTTGGCCCTCTACGAACGCATGACGATAGCGCTGCTCGCTTGATTGAGCGACACTTCTATTCCGAAGCGGTCACCCTTCTCGCCTTCGCTCCCAAAGCGGTTCGTATCTTCGCACAACTGCGAGCAGACCAAGGCGTGAAATCGCTCGATGCCCTCCATCTGGCCGTCGCCGCATCGTCGCAGGTCGATCTCTTTCTGACCAATGATCGACGTCTGCATAAGGTTGTTGTGCCTGGATTGCCTTTCATCGCCAGCCTTGATACAGACCTCTTCTAGACGGGGTTCGGTGTCGAAGGGAGCCCCGCCACAACGGTCAGACCGACAACGCTAATTTGCTGACGGCATCTCGACGTGATCGATGACCAGGAACTTCACCGGTCCCTTCGCCGTCTCGACCTTCAACCCAAGCTCCTCCTGCAACGCCCGGTCCAGCGGCGGCAGTGGGTCCAGATCGTCCGCCTGTCGGTCCCGGTCCCATCGGCCCTTGTACTTCAGCACAAAATCGTACTTGCCCGTCAGCCCCGTCTTATCGATCACCGGCCGCCCAAACTGCCCCGTCATCATCTCCGCCAACCAGCTCATCGAACACCCATGCGCAATAAAGTCGTACCCTTGCCCATCGCTCTTTTGGAGAAGCGGCGGCACCGGATGGGCTCCGAAGTTCTTCAACTCGTCCGCCGTCGGCGGCATCGAGCCCTCCGCGCCCATCTTCGGCCCTCCCTTTGCCACCACCAGGTTGTAGACATCGCCTTCCCTCGTCTCCCAGTCCGTCTTCAGCTTGAAGCGATCCTCCAGCAGCGCCTGCAACATATGCTTCTGCTCCGCCCGCTGCTGCACCTTGGTCAGCGTCGCCATCTTCTCATTGGCCGCGCTGTCACCCTTTGCCTCGACCATAAACACCGTCGGCCATGGCCACTTCGGAATGCCCACAATCTGAGCTTGATGCACACCGTACGCATTGCTGATCAAGTTTTCGACCGATATATTCATCATCCGCAGGATTGCCGTACCCGGAACAAACCAACCACCCATCGTGTAGCCGCCCAGAAGATCACTCTTGTTCTGCCGCACCGACGCCACATCAAACGTCATCGTCGGCACATAGGGAGCATCCGCAGGCAAGGCCGAAGCCGCTGCAGTCGCCGCGCCCGTTTGTCCTCGAGAAGATACCGGCAGCACCATTAGTCCCGCCGCAACCAACAGAGGAATGACACCAAGGCTCAATCTTGGAAAGGCATGCTCACTCATCACTTCAACCAACCCCGCTCTGAAACGAACACCAGACTACTCCGGTTGCACGCAAGTGCCAGGGGCCCTCCGCTACGCGACCACAGCCTCCGCCTCAACCGCCTTCTCCGCCAGCGCCAGATACTGGTGGATAAACGCGATCGCCATACTTCCCTCGCCCACCGCGCTCGAAACGCGTTTGATCGACGAATGCCGCACATCTCCCACGCAGAACATCCCAGCAAGATTGGTCTCCAGCGGAAACGGCTTGCGGTCCCGTTCCTTCCAGGCGGGCAGATCGCGGCCGGTGCAGACATAGCCCAGATCGTCGCGCTTCAGCTCCTCCGGCAGCCATCCTGTACTCGCATCCGCGCCGATCATCACAAACAGCGCCTCGGCCTGCCGAGTCCGCGCCGGCTCATCGCCCGTCTTCGTGCAGATCGTTTCGAGCGAACTCTCGCCGCCGACTGACACGACCGTCGTAAACGGCTCAACCCTGATGTTCCGCCGCATCCTTATCTGCTCGATCAGGTACTGCGACATCGTGAGCTTCAACGCCGCGCCGCGCACCAGCACCGTCACGCTCTTCGCATACTCCGAGAAGAACATCGCCGCCTGCCCCGCCGAGTTGCCGCCGCCGACAATGAAGATGTCCTTGCCGTTGATCGTGCTCGTCTCCGTCCGTCCCGCGCCGTACAGCACGCCTCGCCCCATCAGGCGGTCGATGTTCTCGGCCTCCAGCCGGCGCCAATCCACGCCCGTTGCCAGGATCACCGCGCGCGTACTCACCCTCCGCCCCTCGTCCAGCTCCACGCACCATCCACCCTCAATCGGCTCGACGTTCTCAACCTCTCGCGTCAGCACGATCTCCGTCCCGAACTGGCTCGCCTGCTTCAGCGCGCGCTCGCTCAGATCGTCCCCCGTAATGCCGGCCGGGAACCCAAGGTAGTTCTCAATCCGCGACGACGTGCCCGCCTGCCCGCCCACCGTCGCCCGCTCAATCAGCAACACCTTCAGCCCCTCGGACGACCCATACACCGCCGCCGCCAGTCCCGCCGGCCCCGCGCCCACAACCACCACATCGTAGCCATCGCTCTTCGGCTCCGTCCTGAAGCCCAGCGCCTCCGCTACCTTGCGCACCGTCGGCGGCTGCCCCACGCAGAACTGCCGGTCGATGATCACCGCCGGCCCCGTCAGCTCCCGCGACATGCACACCGGCACCCGCTCCGGCTCCCGCGCCCGGTCCACCCACTCATACGGAATCCGGTTCACAGAAAGGAACGAACGAATATCCCGGCAGTCCGTGTCGTACTGCGAGCCCACCACCAGCACTCGCGACGCAGGTATCTCCATCATGTGGTCCTGGATGTAGTTCAGCCGGTCCGTCATCGTCTTCAAGATCAAGCCGCTGCACTCCGGCGAGCTGTCGATCATCTCCTTGAACTGGAGCTTGTCCAGCCGCAGCAGCCGTGACGGCTCCTTCGCCCGGCACGAGACAAACGCCGTCGTTCCCAGAATCAGCGGGACCTCTCCGAAGAAGGCCCCCCGCCCATAGCGCTTCACCACCTGCTGACGTCCGCTGATGTCCTTCAGGACATCCACCGCCCCTTCGATCATCACAAAAAACGAAGGCTGCTCCCCTTCCCGGATCAACCACTCGTCTTTGTACAGACGCACGTCGGCCGCCCTCTGCGCGATGCGTTGAAGCTGCGCCTCGGGAAGACAAGACATCAGGGCAAACTCTTTCAACTCCTCAGCCTGGAACATGAGTCCTCTACTTCTTCCCACCGGTCGCGGGAGCCTGGGTGCCGGGGCAGCCGCATCGAAATGCGGCCGGCGGCAGATCGTCTTGGGAACGCCGACCTTACCTCGTCAGCTTCAGAATACTCCGGTCACAATCTCCGTTTGACTCGCGGCAGAACGGACCGTAAGCAGAATCTCCGAGCCCGCACTCGAAGTCTTTCTAGAAGAGATGCAGAAAGAGCTGATTCGTAATCAATGCACCCACATACGCGACACAGCTCATGTAGGTGAACTGGATCACCGGCCACTTCCATCCATTGGTCTCACGTCGCACAACCGCAATCGTGGACGTGCATTGCATGGCGAAGGCGAAGAAGACCACCAGCGCAATCGCCCCGCCCAGTGTCATGTCATGGTGCAGCGCCATCTGCAAGCTCGTCGAGTGCGTCGCAGGATCGACACCATACAGCGTGCCCAGCGTTCCCACGATCACCTCGCGCGCCACAATCGAGCTCAGCAGCCCAATCCCGATCTTCCAGTCGAAGCCCAGCGGATGGATCACCGGCTCGATAAAGTGTCCCAGCCGCGCGATGAAGCTGCCGGTAAGCACCGAAAAGTTGCCGTGATGAAGCGGCAGCACACTGAGCGTCCAGACGAGAAACGTGCAGGCAAGAATAATGGTTCCCGCCTTGCGCACAAAAATCATGCCGCGGTCATACAGTCGCAACGCGAGCGAGCGCACCGTCGGCCACCGATACTGCGGCAGCTCCAGCACAAACGGCGCCGACGACGCCTTCATCACCGACGAGTTCATCAGCCTCGCCGTCACCATCGCCGCAAGGAACCCCAAAACATACAGGCCCAGCATCACCGACGCGCGCAGCCCAATCAGATGCCCAAGGATGTTCTTGTCCGGAATGAACGCAGCGATGACCAGCGTATAGATCGGCAGCCGCGCCGAGCAGGTCATGAACGGCGCAACCATGATCGTCGCCAGGCGCTCGCGCTTGTTCTCGATGGTGCGCGTCGCCATGATCGCCGGCACCGCACACGCATACGCCGAAAGCAGCGGGATAAACGCCTTGCCGTTCAGCCCGATCACCCGCATCACACGGTCCGCAATCAGAGCCGCGCGCGCCAGGTAGCCCGAGTCCTCCAGGATGCCAATAAACAGAAACAGCAGCAGGATCTGCGGCAAAAACACCAGCACCGACTGCACGCCATTCCACAGCCCATCCCGCAGCAACGCGCGCAGCCAGTTGTCGGGCAGCAGCAGAGCAACCTCCCCTCCAGCGTGCGTCAGCAGGTTGCCGAGGCCATCGCTGAGCGGCTGCCCCACGCTGAACACCACTTGAAAGACCGCGATCACCACCAGCAGAAAAATGATCGGTCCCCAGATGCGATGCAGCAGCACCGTATCCAGCCGCCGCGTCCACACCGGCGAAGCGGGCGCCTGAAACCGGCTGCGCGAACTCACCTGCGTCGCCCACGTCCTGCACGAAGCCGGGCTCTGCAAAATCGGCAGCTTCGCCGACCCCGGACGCGTGAGCGGAAACTGTCCGAACTGATCCAGGAAGCTCGAGATCAGCTCCATCCCGGTTCCCTTCGCCGCGCTGATCAGCGCCACAGGATGTCCCAGCTCATGCGCCAGCGCCAGCGCATCGATGCGTCCGCCCCGCGCCTGCAGCAGGTCCGCCATATTCAGCAGCACCAGCGTCGGCAAACCAAGAGACAAGATCGGCGCAGCCAGCATCAGTTGCCGGTTCATGTGCATGCAGTCCAGCACCAGCAGCACCGCATCCGGCGCCGGCACCCCGTGCATATTGCCCTTCAGCACATCCACCGCAACGCGCGCATCCTCGGAGTACGTCGCCAGGCTATAAATCCCCGGAAGATCGATCAGCGTAAGGTCCGGCCGCCCCACGCTCTTCATCTTGCCCGAGTGGTGCTCGACCGTCACCCCCGGATAGTTGGCCACCTTCTGCCGCATCCCCGTCAGCCGGTTAAATAGCGTCGACTTCCCGCAGTTCGGCGGCCCGATCAGCGCAATCGTGCGAATCTGTCCCGTTCGCGGCCGCGAAGGCTGCGTCTCGACCGGCGATTCCAGAACCGCCGTGGAGGAGGACGGGCCGCAGCAGTCGCTCATCGGCCGCTCTCGACCGGTGCCCCGGCCAATCCAACGGCAGCCAGGTTTACGTTAATGTGTCGAGCCGTTTCGCTGCGCAGCGCAACCTCCACCCCATCAATCCGATACACCGTCGGATCGCCGGCGGGAGCCCGCCTGAGAACCTCAACCGCGGCGCCGGGCAGAAACCCCAGATGGGCCAGATGGTCGCTCACCTTCTCGGGCAGCTCCACCGCCCCCAGGGTCCCCGACTGTCCTACTCGCAGATCGCTCAGTGCCACGGGGACCTCATCTACACAAGAAATACGACCATAGCTGTCGCATATCGAGTATATACCTGTTGCACAGGTCAGCTTCCCTGTAGTGGAAATAGGCCTCAAGCCGGATTAGCAGCAGCCTCGGGCCGGATTAGCAGCGGGCTTTAGCCGGAGTAGCAGCAGCCTCAAACCGGATTAGCAGCGGGCTTTAGCCCGCTGAATCGAGCCACCAACCAAGGGACTTTAGCCCTGGAGTCATGACACCGCTCCGCTTTAGTATGATGTTTGAACTTAAGAGCCGCAGGAGATACACCATTGTCTGAAGTAACACGAAGACAGTTCCTCGCAACAGCCGGCGCTCTCGCCACGCACGCGCTCTCTCCGTCGCTGGCTCGGGCGATCAGCATACCCGCTCCGGATACGAAGCCTCTTCCCCCGCAGCGTCTCAGCGATGGCTGGGAGTTCTTTCGCGGCCCGCTAGGCAGCCCGTGGGAGGTCTGGCACAGCGCGGAACTGGCCGTCTTCGCTCCCATCGCGATGCCGCACTGCTTCAACGCCTACGACGGCTGCGACCCGGACGTCCCCTACTATCGCGGCCAAGGCTGGTATCGCACCTGGATTCAGCCCAACAACCCTTACCCGAACGGACGCACGTTGCTGCACTTCTGGGGCGCGGGCCAGGAGACAACGGTCTACCTCGGCGACACAAAAATCGGCGAACACAAGGGCGGCTACGACGAGTTCGTCTTCGACATCACTGACACGATCAAAACAACAAAACCCGACAAACGCGGCACACCGCTCGCCGTCCTCTGCGACAACTCACGCCGCATGGATACCATGCCCTCGGACCTCAGCGACTTCTCGCTCTACGGCGGCCTCTATCGCCACGTCGAGCTCGTCTATGTCCCCGCAATCGCTCTCGAAGCCGTGCACATCACCGTTCTCGACACCGGCACAACTCACCCGAAGGCAGCCGTCTCTGTCCGGCTCTACGCTCCAAACCACACACAAACCGCATGTACCGCCGCGCTCACAATCTCCGATCCCAACGGCAAGCTCCTCCACCAATCCACGCACTCGCTCCGCGTCTCCGCAACTGAAGCCGAGCTGACCACCGTCGATCTCCCCAACCCGCTCCTCTGGTCGCCCGCGCACCCTCATCTCTACACCTGCACCGTCACGCTCACAAGCGACGCCGGAACATCCTCCACAGCCGAGCGCTTCGGCATTCGCCACACCGAGTTCGTCGAACGTGGCCCTTTCAAACTCAACGGCGAGCGCCTGCTGCTGCGCGGAACCCATCGCCACGAAGACCACGCAGGCTATGCCGCCGCTGTGCCCGACGACATCATCCGCAAAGAGATGCAGCTCATCAAGGAGATGGGCGCGAACTTCATCCGCCTCGCGCACTACCAGCAGTCGCGCCTCGTGCTCGATCTCTGCGACGAGCTAGGCCTCTGTGTCTGGGAAGAAGCTCCATGGTGCCGCGGCGGCATCGGCGACGCCGCCTGGCAGCAGATGGGCCGCGCCAAACTCACCACCATGATCGACCAGCATCGCAACCATCCCAGCGTGATCCTCTGGGGCCTCGGCAATGAAGACGACTGGCCGACCGAGTATCCCTCCGTCGACAAAACCGCCATCCGCCAGTACATGACCGGCCTGCGCGATCTCGCGCATTCGCTCGATCCCACCCGCCTCACCTCCTTCCGCCGCTGTGACTTTGCGCGCGACATCCCCGATGTCTACTCACCCTCCATCTGGTCCGGCTGGTATCGCGGTCTCTACACCGAGTACGAATCCGAGCTGAAGAAGCAGGCCGCGCGCGTCGATCGCTTCATCCACATCGAGTGGGGCGCCGACAGCCACGCCCACCGCCACAGCGAAACGCCCGACAAGGTTGAATCGCAGATCAAAACCGGCACCGGCGCCGACGAGCGCGGCCTCGACTACCTTCCCACCGGCGGCATCCCTCGCGTCTCCGTCGACGGCGACTGGAGCGAGACCTACGCCTGCAACCTCTTCGACTGGCACCTCAAGGTACAGGAGGCCCAGCCCTGGCTCACCGGCGCCGCGCAGTGGATCTTCAAGGACTTCACCACGCCGCTCCGCGCTGAAAATCCCGTCCCGCGAATCAATCAAAAGGGCATCACCGAACGCGACCTCACTCCCAAGGAGTCCTACTTCGTCTTCCAGTCCTTCTGGGCCGAGCAGCCCATGACTCACATCTACGGCCACACCTGGCCCATCCGCTGGGGCAAGCCCGGCGAACAGAAAATGATCAAGGTCTACTCCAACTGCGAAGAGGTCGAGCTCTTTCTCAACGGCAAATCTTTAGGCACAAAGCGCCGCAACTCCCAGGACTTCCCTGCCGCCGGTCTGCGCTGGACCAGCGCCTTCCCCGCCGGCTCCGTCAAGCTCCGCGCCATCGGCAAACGCAACGGCCCAACAGGAAGCAAGACCGTCTCCGACGAGATCGCCTTCCTCTACGAGACCCGCGCGTGGGGACCAGCTGCTCGCTTCCAGCTCACCGAACAATCACGCAGCGGACAGCAGATCACCATAGAAGCCCTGCTCGTGGACAAAGCAGGCATCCCCTGCCTCGACGCGCGCAACGTCGTCCGCTTCTCAGTCGCAGGCGACGGCCAGATGATCGACAACCTCGGCACGGTCGGTGGATCGCGCGTCGTGCAACTGGCCAACGGCCGCGCCTGGATCACCATCCGCACCCACGGCCAATGCGTCGCCGGCATCGCCAGCCAGGGCCTCCCCTCCGCCTTCCTTCCCCTGCCTCACCCCTCTTCACAGGGCTGACTCAACCGCTCCGGCCTTTGGCAAAGCCCAAAATCTTGTCAAGCCCCGAAACCACCTAAACCCATGGAAACAAACGCTAAAATCGCTGCACATTAATTCCACTCAACTGTCTATAATAGAAATAGAGATCAAAACCCACAACGAATCTGGGTGCCCCATCCATACGCAGTTTCATCGCGGATGGGTGGGCTCGCAAAATGTCGCCGCAACTTACTGATTCCAGAGATTTTCCCCACAAAATCTCTGGAATCAATATTTTGCGGCCGACGCTCGCTGTAAACCTAACATTCTAAAGAAGAAGATTAGGAAGGGGGACGGGGGCCCCCCTCCCTAATCCCTCATCGAGAACGCAGCACCGCAACGCCATACTGCGGCAGGCTGACGCTCGAAACCGTCCCGCCGTTGAGCACATCCTCCATCGACGAAGACAGCTTCACCGTCTCGGTCTCAGCGTCATAGTTCGTCAAGATAAGCACGCGTTTGCCTTCACCCGATCGCACCGCTACATCGACGCCCTTCGGAACGTCCTGTAGCACAGGCTCCAGTCCGCTTTCCGAGATCATCCATTCCGCTGCGCGGCTCATAGCCTTCGAGTCAAGCATCGCTCCAATGTACGTGATGCTTCCCTTGCCGACCTTGCGCGTCACGGCAGCCGGCTGATCGTCCAGCCATCCATTGCTCTTGCCATAGCGCATCAGCACCTCAGTTCCAGGAGCGAGCGAGCCCAGCTGCTCCGCCCACAGCGTGTCCTCTCCGCTGCCCCACGTTCCTGTAACCGGAACCGTCTTGTCCAGCGCATAGAACTGCTCGACACGCGCTCCGAGCAGGCCCACCAGCGGCCCCGGCTGCCGCTCTGGATAGAGGCTATTGTCTTCATCCTTCATGCCGCTGCGTGGCCCCAGCACCAGGTGTCCTCCGCCGCGCACATAAGCCTCCAGGTTTTTTGCAGCCTCCGGTGTCAGCAAGTTCAGCGCAGGCGCGACAACCAGTTTGTAACGGTCCAGTGGCGCCGTATCGGACACGATGTCCACAGAGCGCACAAGCTCGTGCAAAGGACGGTAGTAGCTCATGAGCGCGTCAACAGGATCGAACGCGCGATTGTGACGCTGCCAATTAATCGCCCAGCGGCTCGGATAGTCCTGCAGAATTGCAACCTTTGATTCAACCGTAGTCCCGGCCAACGTGGACTCAGCCTTATCGAAATCTGCGCCGATCTGCTTCACCTCGTTGTACAGCGGAACAGGCGTGCCGTCGGCCCCCACCAGCGTCCCATGGTACTGCTCCTGCCCGTTGAGAGCGCTGCGCCACTGCCAGTATTCAACCGCTTCCGAGCCGTGGCCAACTGCGTTCCAAGCCATGGCGCGCACTTCGCCCTTATTCAGTGCGTTATTATCCGGCGACCAGTTGACGAAGCCCGGCTGCGTCTCCATCACCCAGAAATTCTTGCGCAGGAAGCCACGCGTAAGGTCGTGTGTCGCTCCGTTGCGCACGGGATCCAGCTGCCCAGTCCCCACATAATCGTCCCAGGACGCCAGATCGAGATCCTTGCTCACAGTGTAGTGATCGTAAGCATCGAACCAACCCATCATATTGGTTGTGATGAACTGCCGCGGATCGGCATGCGCACGAATTACATCGAGTTGGTTTTTCTGATAACTGCGCCAGGTATCGGAGACAAACTCTTTCCAATTCAGCAGCAGTCCAGGGTTTCCATACTTTTCCTCTATAGGAATCTGATCCCACTCCTGATAGGTTTCGCTCCAGTACGCGGTCGTCCAGCGGCTATTCAGGTTATCCAGCGTCTTGTACTTGGCGTGCAGCCAGTCGTCAAACTGCTCCTGTGTGCTTGGGCCGTAGCTTTCGCTGGCATACTCGTTGTCGATCTGCCATCCAATGACGTCTGGATCATGGCCAAAACGTTCGGCAAGTTTCTCAGCCATTGCTCGGGCGAGTTCGCGATACTTGGGGTCGCTCCAATCGAACTGCTGGCGGTTCCCATGTTCATCCTTGCGTCCATCATCCTTGGTACGCAACGTCTCTGGATATTTTTGCGTAAGCCATGCCGGAGGCGCCGCCGAAGGTGTACCGATGACTACCGCAATATCATGACGCTCCGCTGCGCGGACTGCGCGATACAACCAATCGAGCTCGAAGTCTCCCTCCTTTGGCTCCATCGTGCTCCAGGCAAATTCGCCCACGCGGACGAAGTGAATATGTGCGGCCTGCATAAGCGCGAGATCGGCATCCCAGCGCGACTCCGGCCACTGCTCGGGATACCACGCTGCACCCAGCAGCAGAGCTGGCTTTCTCGGTTGCTTCGGCAACGGGGCCTGCGCGTGCAGCATGGGAAGAGACGCGCAAAAGACTAGTGCAGCTGCATAGGCGTGGCGGAATATCATCAGCACCTCACGATGAGACTTCGTAATCCAGGTCGCGAACAGTGTAAGCCCTCACGAACCGTTCTGTTCACAGAGTGCGACTATCTATCTTATCGACCGCGGTGTCCGGAGCTGCCCGGCTGATCGCCACACGAAAATCAGTGACGTCATGGAGAGAAAATGCCGCCTGCCCCTTCGGCGCTGTGACCGCGATAAAATCGGCGCGCCGTACATCTGTCAGATAGAACGAAGGACGTGGATCGGGAGCGACGGGCTGCACCTCAGTGTGGCTCACCTCTAGACGGTCGACATGCCTGAAGAAAAATCCCTGGGCCGGCATCGGACCAAACATACTGGGCTCAGGATATTTTTTCTCAAACTCCGGAGGATTGATGCTCACGCTTTCCGTAGAGGCTCCTCCGACGTGCTGGACATAAACATCGGAGATCTTGATGTCTTCGATGCTGTACCCAGGGATTCCGCTCACAATCGAGCTAATCCGAGAGGCCGTGTTGTAACTCACCAGGTTGTTTACCAGCACACGGCGAAGTGTTCCTACCTTTGTAGTGCCCACCGGTCCGCGCAGTCGCGCACCTAGCCGCAAAAATAGTGGGCAACCGACGACATCGCGCATGGTGATATTGGAAATCGCAATGTCTTCGAGCAATGCTCCATCGACAGATTCCAGCGCGAATCCCTGGCAGCCCTCAAAGACACAGTTGGAGACCGTGATATTGCGGAATCCGCCATTGGACTCCGTCCCGCACTTGATCCGGCCCGTATAAAACGATCGAGACTCTGGATCGGTAGCGCTCCCAAATTTCTTGAAACTTCCATCGATAATGGTCCCAAGCTGATAACAGCCGGTCACATAGCAGTTGGAAATGGCTACATTATCGGTCGAGCGCGCATAGCCCAGAGCATAACTCGACTTTGGGCAGATCCCGTCATCCCAGGGCGAGTTCACAACGCAATTTGAGACCCGGACATTGCGGCAGCAATCGATGTCCATCCCATCGCGATCGGTGTCGATAGTCAGATTATCGATCGTGAGATTATCCACGCCGGTCAAAAGCAATCCGAAGTGTCCTCCCTTCAACACCGCAAAATCTCGAAACACAACATTGCGGCAGTTCTTAAGCGCAATGGCTTTGTTGCCCACGCCTGCCTGCTCGGCGACAAATCGATAACCCAGCGTGGTGTGTCCACGCCCATTGGAGAGTCCGCGACCCCAGATCAGGCCGGGGCCGACGATCGAACAGTTTTCGAGGCCCTCGCCCCAGATCAACGAATTGTGCCAGTGATTATGACCATAGTCCTGATAGGCGTCCCAATCCGTCTTGGGTTCCGCAGCGTCATAGGTCCCGCCGTTGTAGCCCGTCGTCTCGCCCGGCAGCGGTGAGTCGGCCGCGATGATCGCGGAGCCTGGTTCGAGTCGAAGTTGTATGTGGCTATGCAAGTGAATCGAAAATGAAAGATAAGCTCCTGCTGGAAACAGCACCACGCCGCCGCCTGCCGCGGCAGCAGCATCGATCGCACGATTGATGGCCGGGCTGTCCATCGTCTTGCCATCGCCGGTCGCGCCATAGGTTCGCACATCAAACACGGCTGCGCCTGTGCCAGACAAGCTGCGGTTCTGTCCAATGAGTTCACATGGCGCGAGCACAGCAGCGGCTGAAGCGAGCCCAAAGCCGGACAGTTTCAGCGCGGAACGGCGAGTTGGATCGAATGACATGTATAACGGTTCTCCTTTGATTGAGCTTAGCAATATCCCGGACAAACGCTCCGTGTAACGCACAGGCTTTCAACGCAGAAGCGCGGTAGCCGTCCAAAGCAACGGTGCTTGCCCATGAAAGTCGCCAGTGCGGCGTTTGCGTAAGAGATAGTATTCGAGGTTGTTCAACTTGTTCGTTCCCTCACAGACGCTTGTTACGTCGTTATTCTGGTCAACATAACCGGCGAGCGCGATCCAAGCCTGTCGCGCTGCCGCACCGTACGTCGCAAGATCAAGCAGGCCCGTACGAACGCCGGAGATGAGTGCGAAGCTGAACATGCCGGTGCCGGAGGTCTCCGGCCACGCCTCTTCACGATCGAGCAGTTGTCGCCACGCGCCAGGGCGTCCTTGATAGCGGAGCAGAGCCGCCATCATCGTCTGATAGCCGCGCTCAATGCGAGCGCGCTGTTTGTGATCATGCGGCAGATCTCGCAAAATTTCCGTCATGCCAGCGGCGAACCATCCGTTGCCACGTCCCCAGTAGAATGGGACATCTGGTGCATGGAAGAAAAGACCATTCGACTGCTGAAGCTTGTCGAGATAGGTGGCCATCTCGAGCGCAGCACGATCCAGATATTTATGATCGCCGGTAGAACGAAACGCCTGCACCTGCACGATCGTGATCATGTACATATCGTCGACCCAAAAACGCGTCTCGTTCGTTAGTCCTTGCTCGTTGGGCTTGCTCCATTGTGCTTCGGCGTAACCAAGGCCAAGATCGAGATAGCGCTTGTCCTTCGTCAGCAGAAAAAGTTCTAGCGGGAGCGCGCCAAACATGGAGTAGTCGACATGCGTGCCGACAGGGGGGAGCAGTGCGCTCTCTCGGGTGAAAAGCGGTTCAAATCGTGCTTGCAGTTTCGCTATTAGATCCTTGTTCCCGGTGACGCGGGCGAATTCGAGTGCACCGTACCATGCGCACACCTCCGGATACACAATGCGGTTTGTATGGAAATGCGGCGAAGGCACAAAATGGTTGGCGACAGCGCTTCCCAACTTCAGAGGACCGTAGCCCTTAGGCCAATTGTCAAAGTCATCTTGCCCCCCAGGGGCAGACAGCCGATCGACACTTGTCTGCGGGTCAGTCGATTGCGCAAATAGAAGTCCCGGCGCAGTGGCCGCGGATGCGGAAAGCAACATTGCGGCGCTAAAACGCCGACGTGTCAGATAGCTCATGCGTCCTCTCTAGAATGATCTGTGCTTGGACAGACAGGATTAGAGGTAATTGGCGCGCCATCGAAATGGAAAACTTCTGGAACTTCGAGCCAGCGGTGTCCGGCCGGAACGTCAGGAAGAGGTTGTTGCATAGGATCCATGATGGACCACCAACGCTGCGTCTCCGGGTCCGCGGCCATACGCCGCATGTCTCCCTCATAGTCGCTGCCGAGGTATTCGAAATATGCGATCAGCAGATCGCCGTGTAAAAAGATGGAATAGTTGCGTATGTTGCACGCCTCGATCGTGGCGAGCACGCCAGGCCACACCGCCGCGTGATAGCGTATGTACTCGGCTCGGGACTCTGAATGCAGACGAATTAATTGGCAATACCGTTGCATGAGATTCTCCGAAGATCTTTTTCAACAAATATTTTCAAAGCAGGGGTTCCTGATAGTGCACACCAGCGAATCCATGCAAGTTTAGATTGTCGTCTGATTTCAAACGGCTTCCATCCGGGACAATCAGATCGATGTTGTCGAGCATGAGCCCGTTTGTATCGGCGATGCTCCCCGCGCTTCTGGCGGCGATGCGCACGTGATCGATACGGAAATTGTCGAGCTTGGCGTTGGGATACGCCGCAATCTGGATGCCAGTGCGAGCGCCTGTAGCGTTGATATTCCAGATGTGCACGTCCGAGAAGTGCGGCATTCCGTTACCTTCAGGCACCGGAGTAGTCAATGTTCTCCAATATGACGGAGCGTCCTTCGTTCCCGGAGGCAGCGTGGCATAACTATAGTTCGGATTCCAGTTGAGGTTCACTGCGATCGGAACGGCCACACCATCGAGATGAAGGTCATGCACGCGCAGATCGTGACCTCCTCCTCCACGTACCTTCGCGCTTTTGATCAAGACGCCCGCACCGACCCCCTTATCTGCCGTCAAGTTGTACGCCTCGATATTGCGGAATCCACCTGAGGTCTCACTGCCGAAGGTTACGGCAGCGGCGCCACTGCGGATGATTGAATCTCGAATAACAACATCTTCCGTCGGGCGATTCACGCGAAGGCCATCTGCATCGCGACCTGCTTTGAGGCAAAGTGCGTCGTCATTGACATCGATGTCGGCGTGCTGCACAAGCACTTTGCGCGAACTATCAATGTCGACGCCATCGGTTGAGGGGCCGCGGCCACCGATATTATTCCGAATGGTAATGTGATCCACCCTCACATCGTGCGAGTAGCAGATATGAACGGTCCAGAAGCCGGAGCGAAGCAGCGTCGGTCCGTCCAGCGCGACGTGTGATGAGTCGAAGATCTGAATCAATCGTGGACGTTTCGCATCGTAATCGGCCGCCCATCGCAGGCCCTTCGAATCGTACTCACGGCGGAGGTTCCAGTAACTTTTCCACCAGAAAGAGCCGTCGCCGTCGATGGCTCCCTGGCCGGTAATCTGCACATCGGTCTGCTTGTAGACGTTGACCAGCGCTGCGGGCCACGTCATCTCAATGCCAGCGACGCGTGTCGGCATCAATGGATATGCATCGAGGTTTTGAATGCCGCGCAGCGTCACTCCCTTGGGCAGATCGAGTTGTGTTCCGCTTTTCAGAAAAATGGATCCAATGAGATAAGTCCCC
Organism: Acidobacteriaceae bacterium; assembly: GCA_036509515.1. Lineage (GTDB taxonomy): Bacteria > Acidobacteriota > Terriglobia > Terriglobales > Acidobacteriaceae > Granulicella. Next base: position 56,555 of record DATCFM010000034.1, on the reverse strand, counting down.
GGATGGAGTGTGACAGTTGCGTGCTTGACCGCCGCTGCATCCAGTGCGCGCTGCAGGGCAACTGTGTCGACCGTGACGCCGTCGCCCTTGGCACCGAAATCGTTCGCCACCAAAGTTATTTTGGCGTGAGCCATCAATGGTGCCGCGAAGGCCAAGAGGAAGACCAACATCAGCTCACGAGGCTTGAATTTCATTTCTTTTCCGCAGTGCGTTTGCTCTTCTGCTTCTCGTTAGCCGGGTTCCCAGAAGAGATCTCGGTCATGTACTCGAGACGCACTGGCCCGGCTATCCCCGACGTAACCGGCTGCAGATTTTCCATATCCTGCATCTGAAAGCGGTTGCCGTATTTCGCCTTCAATGCGGTGTAATCGCGCGGAGGCTGACCTGCAAGCTCGTTGATCGCGGTGTTGAAGACGTGCAAATCCAAAGTGTTTTTACCGGCACGGACCGCCGAGGTGAGATCCAGTTCATACGGAGGATGCCAGAGCGCTCCGACCTGCTTTCCATTGACGAACACAAGCGCGGCTTCACGCACCGGCGGATCGAACCACGCGCGCATGCCGGGCGTGCCGGGCCGCGCCGTATCCGGAACCGCATGACCGGGTGTGAAGCGCAACAGAAGATGCTCTCCGGCGTTTGATGATCTGGCAGTGAAGCTGGTCGTGTATGTCACCTCGCCTGAATAAAAGCGAGTGGCCGCAGCACCGGTCCAGAGTGTATCTGTGACGTGCGTCTCGGTGGGAGCCGCAGCCGAACCCTTGCTACCCGGAAATGTAAGTTCCCAGTCACCGAGCGCAATTGCGGGCTCCGACGCGGGTACCAAACGCGACTCCCCGGCCAGCTTAGCGATCTCAGTCGCGTCCTTGGAGACCACAAGCAGACGTGATCCGTACGGCGGCAGCGTTATTTTCTCTCCGAAATGCGCTACAACGGCTGCGCCGGAGTCTGGGTTCCACCACTCCGCTTGCTTACCTTGAGACCTCACGTGAAACGGGAACGAGACAGGTTCGGCCGTAGTGTTCGCAAAGAAATAGATGTCGGCATTCGGCAGTCGGCGATGCAGGAAACCGACCTTCCCTGCGGCGTCGCTCAACGTCACATCGGGCGGCAGTATATGTGGCAGTGTCTCTGCCAGTTCGGCGGTGGACTCTACGTGGTGATTCGTGGCGACCAACTCCTGCACACCGCGAACCACCGCTGGACTATCCGCTGCATCAGTCAAGCCGGCTGCTCGTGTCGGCGTCTGACCAAGAAAGATCAGCTTGCCACCGGCCTTCACATACGCTTCGAGCGCACGAACACCACTCAGCGGCATGCGTTCGGTCGGGGGCACAATAACAATCGGATAATGCAGCCCGCGATCGGCCACAGCCTCGATATCGATGTAGTCAAGGTTGTAGCCGTTATCCAGCACAGCCCCCATTAGCTGCGGCGTGATTTTTTTAGCCATCTCATCCGTTACGGAGACGTGTCCTGGTCGAAACGCGGCCTGCGCATCGGCCTCGGGCAGCAGCAGCGCAACATCGTTGGCGGGCTGGCCCTGGCGCAGCGCCCAGCTTACGCGTTGCAGATACTTCATGACGTACGGCATTACTGGCCACCATGGGTTGTGATCGTTCAGAGCGGCCGCCGCATACAATGACCAGCCCGGTTCCTCCACTCCAGGCGCCGAGTAGGGGAAACCGTGACCGATGATCTGGTTGACACCCTCCAGAAACATGCGATCAGCCTCCGCCTTCATGTCCAGCGGCGTGGCGCGAAAGGCCGGCGAGTGCAGCCACGTCCAGGTCTCCGCCGACGTGATCGGGTTGCCATACACATGGTTGGCCGAGCTCGCCCAGCGTGTAAACGAAAACGCATGCCACTGCGGACCTTCGCCTTCAGGCAACTGCGGAATATGTTCGTCGGCCAACGTTACAGCGGGCTGGCCGTAGGTCTGCGAGCGGAAGCGCGTGTGATGTGCCGTAGCATATTCGGTCATCGAGCGCAGATAGTTGTCTCGTAGAAGGTCGGACAGCGTTACCCCCCAGTCATGCCGCACACTTTCGGCCTCCAGCGTTCCGCCTTGCGCGAGTTCGGGAAGATGAGGGATCAAATCGTAGCCACGACGGCGAGCGAACTCCGCCGGAAGGTCCGGCGTCCAGTCTGACCCATAAACCTCTAGCGAATCCGAAAAAATAGCATACGGCGGTTTGTCTGAGAACGCACTCAACAGCGCATCTCCCCGTGTCACAAGATAATGTTCAATCGCCGGTTTCGACATGTGGTCCAGTACGAATCCTTCGCCGCCAAATGCGGCGCGCTTTACCTGCTGTCGCGTGTGACTCGCGATAAAGAATAGTTCGACCTCTGAGCTAAAACCTTCCGGGGTTGCCAGTTTGGCCGGAAGAACGTCTCGGGGAATGCGTCGACCTCCCGTGGCATCATAATGCTGCGGAGTACCGGTCGTGACAAAGGCTGCAATGAATCGATCGCCATCCGCTAGCTTAGGTAGCGCCGAATCCGGCGAAGGCAAAGGGACAGCGACGATTCTAAGCCGTCCTGCTGCAAGATCAATTGGAATGTTTGGCCCGCCGTAAGGCCAGCCGCTTCCGAGCGTCAAATCGACTCGCATGCCAAGAGAGGAGGCATGTTTGCTGGCGAAACGAACCATGTCAAGATAGGCTGGAGAGCCATAACGAAGGTTCAGGATACCCTTCCGCGGATTATCCAAGGCCATCGGATATTCAACGGCAAGCTCCACTCCACCAATGCCGGCCGCGTGCATCTGGTTCAACTCACGAGCGAGTTCCGATTTGACGACCGCTGGTCCAAACCACCACCACCGAACCATTGGGCGCGCGGCCGCCGGAGGCGCGGCGAATGTGGCTCGCAATTCAGAAACGGTCTTCTGCGCCGCGGCCGGACACGTAAGCGAAAACCCGCAGACACCAAGCCAAAGCACTCTGTATATGACGGATCCATTTGTTCGAGCCCGCATCATGACGAACTTCCTTCTGTAACGTAGAGCATGACAGAATGGCAGCGCGGACTGTCACCATCAAGGCGACGATTTATCGATCGTACGTCGCTCGTGACCCCGGTACGCTGCGCTGCTTTGGCAGCGTCTTCCTTCATGCGAAGATAGTTGCCGTATCCGACGATGATCGTGGAAGCTATCAACGCCATAAGGCCTGCGCTAACCAACAGTTTCGTGCGCAGACCAGTACCAATCCACTCCTTGAGAACCATGCCCCATAATGTGGCGAAGATAATGATGGAAGCCATATGTAGCGTCCACGACGAAAATTCATAGCGCCCCATCTTCGTCTGCCCAAGCGAGTAGAAGAAAAATTGAAAGTACCAGATGACACCAGCTAGGGCCGCAAAGAAATAGTTGTTCCACATAACGGGTGTGGTGAGCCGCGGTGTCACATCTCGCGGATCGACATCCTGCAAGGTCTCGCCCGATACCTGGCCCGCGCGGATAGGGTTGACGCCGGGCGCACCGAGAAACTGTGCACCCGATTGGTTGCGAACGATCAGCGCGACTGACCATACCAAGTTCGTGAAAAAGCCACCCCACAGAACGACAACCAGTACCGGGAGATTCTGCCAAAGGTCCAAACGACCTTCGGCGAGCAGATGCCTCTTCGTGACGGCCGCGATAGGTTCTCCCGCCGTCAAACCAAACGCAAAACACGCGCTCATGATACCGGCGAACACCGCGACCGCGACGCCACGCACGAGCGAGAACTCGGACTCGCCTATCTCCGCCTTCTCCTCGGGCGTGACCTCACGTTCTTTACTCCAGCCCGCCAGCCCATTGATCGCTACCGCTATAAAGCAAACGGCAACTCCGAGCAAGATGACACGACCGGAGTTTGCATGCATAATGCCGTGGATAGCGCCGCTATAGATGGGTGGAAGCAGTGTGCCAAAGGCCATACACAGCCCAAGCGAAATCGCGTATCCGAGCGCAATGCCTAGATATCGAACCGAAAGGCCAAACGTCAGGCCGCCCACTCCCCATAGGGCACCCCATAGAACGGCAAAGCCGATGCTCCGCGCAGATGATTCGTGCAAGATTGTGCCAAGGTGCGGAACAAATATCCACGCGATCACAATAGGAGCGACCAGCCAAGCCGCGACACCTTGGATGATCCAGTAGATCTCCCACGACCAGCGACGGATGCGGCGGAAGGGAATGAAGTTCGTAGCCGACGCAAATCCACCAAGCCAGTGGTAGATGATGCCGATGAACGGGTTGGCTCCCAAGAAAGCCTCACTCTATATAAATCGGGTGAATAGAGCGCATGAAGCGCAGGAGAAACTTTACCCTATTTGGAACAGCCTTGGCTGCGTGCCGTACGAGATATGTGCCTTACAATTTTGGTCGCGTCGCAGACGAATTTGTCCGCGCTTAAACCAAATAGTTTCCATTGGAACATGTTTCTGTGGTAAATATCTATGCGTCAGACATGGGGACTTTTAAAAGACTTTGCCCGTCTTGTCCTCAGGCTCTTCCCTGGAGAGTGGTGTGCGCATCGCGCTGTTCATCACCTGCTATAACGACACTCTATTCCCGGAAACGGGAATCGCGGTTGTGCGGGTGCTGGAACGACTCGGGCATGAAGTCGAGTTTCCCGCCGGCCAGACCTGCTGCGGACAGATGCACTACAACACCGGATATCAGGATGAGGCGCTACCTCTGCTGCCGCGCTTCGTTCAGCAATTTCGTTCCGCCGAAGCTGTTGTCGTTCCTTCTTCCAGTTGCGTAGCTATGATGCGTGAGCATTACCCCGCGATGGCACGGCGGCTGGAGCAGGCCGGAGGTCACGATGGTCTCAGTGGGGATGTGGAATCGCTGCTGGGGCGCATTTACGAGTTCTCCGAGCTGCTGACCCGCAGGCTGGGCCTGAGCGACGTCGGTGCTTACTTTCCTCATCGCGTCGCCTATCATCCGAGCTGCCACGGCCTCCGCTCGCTCGGCTTAGGCGATGGTCCTCTGTCTCTATTACGTTCAGTTCGTGGTATCGAGCTGGCGGACCTCCGCGATGCAGAGGAGTGCTGCGGCTTCGGCGGCACGTTCGCTATCAAGAACGCTGCCGTCTCCAGCGCGATGCTTTCCGAGAAATCGAGGGCCGTGCTCGATACGGGCGCGGAGATCTGCACGGCGACAGACAACAGTTGTCTAATGCAGATCAACGGCGCCCTTCATCGAGAACGGACTGGGGTGCGTACGATGCACCTCGCCGAGATTCTCGCATGCACCCAGGCGTACAAGAATGCGGAAGGTCCCGGCGGAGGATTTCCATGAGTACGGGAACTGCACTGGATCCGCGCACAGCGCCCCCCTTCCCAATTGCAGCGGCACGTTCACTTGAAGATTCTCAACTGCGCAAGAATGTCCGGCACGCGACGGATGTGATTCAGGGGAAGCGCGCGCGCGTTGTGAGTGAGATGCCCGATTGGGAGGCTTTGCGTATCTCCGGCGAGGCGATACGTCGGCACACAATGAAGCATCTCGATGAGTACCTGCGTCAATTTGAAGAGAACTGCGCGCGGGCGGGCGGCGTTGTGCATTGGGCTCGCGATGGAGCGGAAGCCCGCGCACTTGTCATCCGCCTGGTAGAGGAAGCGGTCGAGAACGAGGGTCCGCACAATTCGCTGCGCGAAGTTCTCAAAATTAAATCAATGACGACCGAAGAGATTCAACTTAACCAGGCGCTGGAGTCCGCCGGCATTCGTCCCTATGAGACCGATCTTGCTGAACTGATCATTCAACTCGGACATGACCAGCCCTCACACATCGTCGTTCCTGCCCTGCACAAAAATCGCCAGCAGATTCGCGAACTCTTTCGCAAGGAGATGGATCTTCCGGAGTTGGGTGAGTCGCCGGAAGAGCTTGCAGAAGCCGCGCGCCGCTTTCTTCGGACGCGCTTTCTGCGTGTGCCAATTGCCATCAGTGGCGCAAATTTTCTCATCGCCGAAACGGGTGGCGTTTGCATCGTTGAGAGCGAAGGTAACGGACGGATGTGCCTTACGCTGCCGCGGACGCTCATTACCCTTGCGGGCATCGACAAGGTTCTTCCGCGTTTCCGCGATTTGGAAGTGCTACTGCAAACACTTCCGCGCAGCGCCACCGGCGAGCGCATGAATCCCTACAACTCCATGTGGACGGGCGTACAGCGAGCTGATGGACCGAAGCAGTTTCATGTCGTTCTCCTGGATAACGGTCGCACTGATGTGCTCGCTGACATCGAGGCGCGGCAGACACTGCATTGCATTCGCTGCGGTGCCTGCCAGAACGTGTGCCCGGTTTACCGCGAAACCGGCGGCCATGCTTACGGCAGCGTCTACGCCGGTCCGATCGGAGCCATCCTGACGCCGCAGCTTCAGCGATTGCAACACGCACGATCGCTGCCGTACGCAAGTTCCCTTTGTGGGGCCTGCTATGAGGTATGTCCAGTCAAGATCAACATTCCGGAGGTGCTGATCCATCTGCGCAACAAGGTTGTACGCCGCGACACCGCAGGCTTACGTGTGCTGGGCAACCCCGAGGCGCTGGCGATGAAGGCGGCCAGCACGATCTTTAGGAGCGAGAGAAGGTTCCGCGCAGCGCAGCGTCTGGGCCGTTTGGCCCAGCGGCCACTGGAGCGCAAAGATGCCAAAGGTGAACCCTGGGTGTCTTCGTTACCAGGCTTTTTCGGCGGATGGACCGCCACCCGCGATCTACGCGCGATGCCGAAGCAGACATTTCGCGAGTGGTGGGAGAATCGGTCTCGCAACAACAGGGATGCGAAGTATTCGGCGGAGGCTCCGCGATGAGCGACGCACGGACCGCAATCCTTCGACGAATTGTCGAAGCCAACAGTTCGCAAGGCACGGCTGAAGCCGCCGCCGAGAGCTGGGAGTTGCTACCGCGCGACTATAGTGTTGTGAGCCAGCGAAGCAGGGCCGATGTGCTTGAACTCTTGCAAGATCGGCTACGGGATTACGATGCGGCTGTGGTGCGCTGCGAACCTGCGCTTTTGACGATGACTCTCAACGCTACGCTGACTGCGGCAAGTGTTCACCGCATTGGTATTCCCCAGGGATTGCAAGAGTTGATTCTGCCTGCGGGCTTTGAATTTGTCATAGACGAAGGCATGTCGCCCTCGGAATTGGATGGCCTGGACGCGGTACTGACAGGGTGCATCCTCGCGATTGCCGAGACGGGAACGCTGGTTCTGCAAAGCACTATCGACCATGGCCGTCGCGCGCTCACGCTTGTTCCCGACGTGCATGTTTGTCTGGTCCGATCGGCGGATGTGGTCGAGACAGTTCCGCAGGCGTTTGCGCGCCTGCAGCCAACTGCGACGATGCCGACAACCTTTGTCTCAGGACCCTCGGCGACAGCGGATATCGAGATGACGCGGGTCAAGGGCGTTCATGGTCCGCGGTTCTTGCACGTGATTCTGATTCACGATGACGCGGCGACATAAGTGGCAAGCACAACGCAACGGTTTGGGAGTGTTCGGAAGAGGGAGATCAGTAGAGATGAAAAGCGATGATATGGCAGAGAAGATCAAGCGGGCACTAGACTCGTTTAGGATCGAGATTCCTTCGTGGGGCTTTGCGAATACTGGCACGCGGTTCGGCAAATTTGTACAGTCCGGCGCGGCGACGACGCTGGAAGAAAAGTTTGCCGACGCGGGCGAGGTACATCGCCTAACCGGTTGCACGCCGACCGTAGCTCTTCACGTTCTTTGGGATATGCCCAACGGCACGTCCGACGTTCCCGCAGTTCATACTCTGGAAACGCGCTATGGCGTTCATGCCGGATCTATCAATCCCAACCTCTTTCAATCGCAGGAGTATAAGTTCGGCTCCATCGCAAACCCGAATCTGGACATTCGTAGAAACGCGCTGCAGCATCTTCTTGAGTCAGTTGAGATTGCCCGCGCGGTCGGCTCGCGGGATATCTCGCTCTGGATTGCGGATGGATCAAACTACCCGGGAACACAGAGCATTCGGCGACGCATCGAGTGGATGGAGGAGGTGCTGGGTGCGACCTACTCTGCTCTCGCTGATGACCAGCGTCTTTTAATTGAATACAAGCCGTTCGAGCCGGCTTTCTATCACACAGACATAGCCGACTGGGGGATGGCACGGCATCTGGCCGGACTCTGCGGCCCAAAGGCTAAGGTTCTGGTTGACACGGGACATCATGCGCAAGGCACCAACATCGAGCAGATCGTTGCATGGCTGCTGCATACTGACTCGCTCGGCGGCTTCCACTTCAACGATCGCAAATATGCAGACGACGATCTCACGCTCGGCTCCATCGATCCCTATCAGCTCTTCCGCATCTTCCACGAACTGCTGAACTCCGGAAAAGCCGCCGATGCCAATATCGCCTTCATGATCGACCAGAGTCACAACTTGAAGGGAAAAGTCGAAGCGATGGTTCAGAGCGTAGCCACGGCGCAGGAACTCTACGCCCGCGCAGCCCTCATCAATCGGGACCATTTATCCGAACTGCAGGATCGTTGTCGGCTGGTTGAAGCTGAAGATTGTTTCCGCGACGCGTTCTGGACAGATGTGCGTCCGCTCGTTCATGATTGGCGCCGCCAGAAGGGTCTGCCTGAACATCCCCTGGCCGCACTCCGTGAGAGCGGGTATGTCGAACGAATCAGCGAAGAGCGCAAGGAGAAAAACTCAAAGACAGTCGGGACGTATGCCTGAACTTGTAGACCATTAGAGAAACGGTATGATGTCCAGACAGTCGCCTCTGGAATCTGCTGCGATCTGTGTCTGGAGTCTGTGAATAGTGCCTCGATCCGACAAACGTTTGTACCTTATCCCGGTGCTTTCCAAAGCGCTGGATGTCCTTGAGCTGCTGCAGAGCAGCGGCCAGCCGATGACTCTAAGCGAATTGCATGCCCGCACGCGCTTTTCTAAGACCACGGTCTATCGCGTGATGAAGACATTTGTGCACCGCGGCTACGTAGCGCAACTGCCCGATGGGAGTTACAGGCACGTGGCCAAGACGAGAAAACTCTGTTTTGGATTCGGAGGACAAAGTGCCGACATGCCCTTCTCGGTAGAGGTAACCGAAAGCCTTGTTGCTGCGGCGACGAAGGCCGGTGTGGAGCTTCTGATTCTTGACAACAAGTACGACAAAGCAACCGCCGTCAGCAATGCAGAAGAGTTTATTCAGCGACAAGTCGATCTCGTCATCGAACTTCAGGTGGAGCAAGAGGTCGCGCCAATTATCGGCGACAAGATCGCAGCCGCCAAGATTCCACTGATCGCTGTCGACATCCCCCATCCGAATGCGACCTACTTCGGCGTCGATAACTTCCGTGTCGGCGTTGAGGCCGGGGAGTTGCTTGCTGAGCATGCACACACAGAGTGGGCAGGTAAAGTCGATTGGGTTCTCGGGCTCGATCTGCCGGAAGCCGGCCAACTCGTGCAGAGCCGCATCTCCGGCGCCTTCGAGGCCATCCGATCAGCGCTCCCCAACCTGCCGACCGAAGCCTTCGTTCGCATGGATGGACGGGGACTGCGCGAAAAAAGCCGCAAGATTACGGCCGAGTTTCTAGCCAGGCATCCGAAAAATCGGCACATTCTGCTCGCCGCGGCCACGGACACCAGCGCTCTGGGAGCCATCGATGCCATTCGCGAGGCGCGTCGTGAGCGCCACGTCGCTGTTGTCGGACAGGACTGTATCGCTGAGGCGGTGATCGAGATGAAAAGGCCAACCTCTCCGATGATCGGATCGGTTTCCCACGAAACCGCAAGCTATGGCCCGGCACTGATCGTCCTCGCCATGTCGCTTCTGCGCGGACAGACTGTTGGCCCTTATAACTACGTCACGCACAGGAGCGTGACGCGGCAGTCGCTGCTCGCAAAATAAAGACAGCTCCTGTCGCAAATTCAAATACGAAACAATTGCTGTATTGCGCCAACGTGTGAGATGATATCGGTGCCTAAGTATGGGAGTCACCTCGATGGCAAACGAAGCTTCGCAGTCAAAGCTCCGATTTCTTGAAGATAAATGGGACAAAGATACTGCGTCCAGGCTCGATGCTCCTGAACTCCTGCGCTATCGCTCCAACCTTCTGGGCTCTGACTTGCGCATTACCAATTTCGGCGGAGGCAATACAAGCTCCAAGCTCGAACAGATTGACCCCGTCAGTGGAAGCCCCGAGAAGGTGTTGTGGGTCAAGGGCTCAGGCGGCGACCTTGGTTCCATCAAGCGCGCCGGTTTCGCCACTCTGTACCTTGATCAGCTCCTGCGGCTTGAGACGCATTACAAGGGTGTTGCCGAGGAAGATGCGATGGTTGCGCTCTATCCGCTGGTAACCTTTGGCAACAACCCGACAGCAGCTTCGATCGACACACCGCTGCACGCCTTTCTTCCCTTCCCTCACGTAGATCATCTACATCCCGACTGGGCCATCGCGCTCGCGGCCTCCGCTAACGGAAAAGTGAAGATGGAGGAGTTCAACAAAGAGTTTGACCACAAACTGGCGTGGTTACCATGGCAGCGTCCCGGCTTTGAGCTGGGCCTGATGCTTCGCCGCATCGTTGAGGAAACACCGGCTTGCGATGGAGTTGTGCTGGGCGGCCATGGACTCTTCACATGGGGAAACACGCAACGCGGCTGCTATCTGAACACTCTCACGATCATCGATCAGCTCGGTCAGTTTATCGAGCGGCACGGACGGCGTGAAGGCCACAGGGAGTTTGGCGGCGCACGCGTGGAGTCGCGCGACGATCGCCGTACGATCGCGACTGCGACCATGCCCGTATTACGTGGAGCGGTCTCACGCAATCAGCGCTGGATCGGTACTTTCACCGATTCTGATCAAGTAATGAATTTCGTGAACTCTGAGGATGCGAAAAAACTTGCGCACCTTGGGACAAGCTGCCCTGACCATTTCATCCGCACCAAGATCCGCCCGATGTTTCTAAAGTGGGATCCTTCCGGCGATCCGGCGGAGCTCCCGGCGGTGATCGAGATAGCGCTCAAAACCTACCGCTCTGAGTATGCAGAATATTACGAACAATACGCTGTGCCCGACTCGCCGAAGCAGCGTGATGCCAGCCCCATGGTCGTGCTGATGCCTGGGGTCGGCATGTTCACCTTCGGCAAGAACAAGACCGATGCACGGCTTACAGGCGAGTTCTACATCAATGCAATCAGGGTTATGCGGGGCGCGGGCGCTTTGGGCGTCGACGGCGAACACAAAGAGATTCCGCAGGCGGGGCCGGCCGCGACCGCGGATCAGTTCAGCATTTTCGACAACTATGTTGCACTGCCCCCGAGCGAAGCCTTTCGCATTGAGTACTGGTCGCTGGAGGAAGCAAAGATCCGGCGCCAGCCGGCGGAAAAACAACTCAGCCGTAAGATCGCGCTCATTGTAGGAGGCGGAAGCGGCATCGGCTATCAGGTAGCGCTGCTTGCGGCCGAGCGCGGCGCCCATGTCATGGTCGGGGACCGCGATCTTGCGAGTGCGGAGCGTGTCGCTGAAGAGTGCAAAGAGGTCGCCGGCAAGGAGACGGCCAGCTCCACGGCCATCGACATACGTAATCGTGATGCCATCAAACGATGCCTCGAAGCGACTATCGCGCAATTCGGCGGTCTTGACATTTTGATCAACACGGCTGGGATGTTTCCCTCGTCGCCGGATGGAATTATCAGCGATGCGCAATGGGCGCAGACGCTTGAAGTCAACATTACTTCCAACTACCTGCTCGCCGACGAGGCGCAAAAGGTGTTCAAGGCGCAGGGACTGGACGCGAGCATCGTGCTCACCAGCTCAGCCAATGCGGTCATGGCCAAGCGCGGTTCCGAGGCGTACGACGTAAGCAAGGCCGCCCTCAGCCATCTGGTTCGAGAGCTCGCCGTCAGCATGGCGCCTTCCATTCGCGTGAACGGTATTAGCCCGGCCACAGTAGTTAAGGGATCGACGATGTTCCCACGTGACCGCGTCAAAACTTCACTCACAAAGTACAGCATTCCTTTCGACGAATCCGCTAGCGACGACGACCTTCGTAACGCGCTCGCGACATTCTATGCAAGCCGCACCCTGACGCATGTGCCCATCGATCCCAAGGACTGCGCCGAGGCCATCATGTTCCTGGCCGGCCCGCAGGCTCGCTGCACCACCGGTCATCTTATTCCCGTCGACGGTGGCCTGGTGGAGGCCTATCTGCGGTGAGTGAAGCAGCGGAGGCGCGCGATCCTGCTTCAGCAATTTCTCCCGCGGACGCACGGGCCTCCATCGCAGTCGATTTGGGGGCGGAGAGCTGTCGCGTCAGCCTATTGCGTTGGGCAGACGGGGCGCCTCATGTCGAACTAGTGCACCGTTTTCCCAATGGGCCTGTACGAGGCGATGATGGTTCGCTTCGCTGGCCGCTCCATACAATTCTGGCGGGCGTAGATTGCGGCATGCGCCTCTGCGCAGAGCGCGCGTCCGAGGGCATCCGGTCGGTTGCGGTGGATGGTTGGGCGGTTGATTACGTTCGCCTCGATGGCGAAGGACATCCACTCGCGCCTCCCTTCTGCTATCGCGATGCGCGTACATCGGCGGCCGAAAGACAGCTTCACCAGCGCATTTCACCGAATCGCCTTCGCGCCATCACCGGCATTCAGCGGCAGCCGATCAACACTGTGTATCAGCTCTACGCAGATCGCCTTGCCGGCCTTCCTCCAGGCCACGGCTGGCTCAATTTGCCTGAATTCGTCCTGGCGCGCTGGGGAGGCGCACACGTCTCCGAGTACACCAACGCAACGCACACCGAGATGGTGGATCTCGAGAAACGCCGTTGGTCGCGCGAGATTCTCGACGCAGCGGGGATCGATTCCGCCTTGATGCCAAGGCTTGTGCCACCCGGCACGCCGCTAGGGCAGCTCGAAGGCGAGCTTGCAAGATTGCCCGCATTTCATAACACGCAATTGATCGCGCCCGCCTGCCACGACACGGCTTCGGCTATAGCCTGCATTGCGGAGGACAACGAAGACTGGGGCTATATCAGTTCCGGAACGTGGTCGCTCGTCGGAACTTTGCTCAGTCGCCCCTGCAACGGTCCTGATGCGCGCGTCGCACAATTCACTAACCTCGGCGGCGTCGGTGATCGCCTGCTCTTCCAGAAAAACGTGAACGGATTGTGGCTCCTCAAGCAATGCATGGAAGCCTGGATGGCGGCAGGCGCCGCATGGGATATCTCGGAGCTCTGCGCCGCTGCGGAATGCCAGCCTACACCGAACGAACTTCTGGACGTCGATGACCCCGAGCTTCTGCGCATGGACAATATGCCCGGCCGCATCAATGCGCAGCTCCGCCGCACCGGTCACCGCACCCTGAGCGATGCCGGTGCGAATGCGCCAGCTTTCGCTTCTCTCATTTTCCACAGTCTCGCCGCGCGCTATGCCTCTCTCATCACATCTATCGAAGAGATTGCGAGCAAGCCTCTGCCCCGGATTTATATGGTTGGCGGCGGCAGTCGGAATGCCTTGCTGCGGCGGCTCACCGAACGGGCTACAGGCCGATTGGTGTCCGTGGGTTCGCCGGAAAGCAGCACACTCGGAAATTTCGCCGTGCAATTGGCCGCTCTCGACGATAATTCAGAGCGCGGGGAAGCGTTTCGCGAGAGAGTCGCCCGGTACGCTGCGCAGATCGCCAGATCCTGAAGGTCGACTATTCATTGATTTGCCGCTCTTCATCATCATGTGCCGGATGATCAAAATCCGCAGCAAGTCGCGGTAGCGACTCATAGATTTATGATTATGCCGGAATATTTCTCACCTACGGAACAGTTTTCCTATTGACTTTCCTCTCTTCAGCCCCTTAAAGTGCTCCGTCAGGTTCAATAACCTGTCATGTCAGGAGCTCCAGGAATGTCTCCAGAACACCTCTCAGCAACCGAAGCCTCCATTTCTCCCTCTTCGACGACCCGTGCGGCTTGGCGTCGCTGTCTCCTCTCGCTTGCGCTCTTTCTGAGCGCGATCGTCCTGCCATCTCTGGCGCAAACCGGCGGCGAGGGAGGGGTCCAAGGTTCGGTGATCGATTCGACTGGCGCGGTCGTTCCTAACGCGACCGTTACGGCAACCAATGTGGCGACCGGGGTTTCGACCACTCGACAGACCTCCAGTGCGGGTCTTTACACGATTTCGCCGATCCTTCCAGGTACCTACTCCGTAAAAGCAAGCGCGTCGGGTTTCGACACCGTCACGCAAAAGAACCTCACCGTGAATGCGCTTGCCATGACACCCCTGGATCTGACGCTTAAGGTTGGTACTGCAAACACCGAGGTGACTGTCACCGCGGCGCCTCCACAACTCGAAACAACGAACGCAACCCTCGGTCTGACAATCGAGAACGCCGCCTACGCCAACCTTCCCCTCATTATGAACAACGCACAGCGCGACCCGACCGCATTCGGGGCGCTCGCACCAGGGGCGCAAGGTGGAACCATCGCTGCCCGTCTGCCCGTCATCGGGGGCACGGGCAACTACCTTGGCCAACTTTACCTTGATGGTCTGCCGGCTGAGACCGTGAGCCAGCAGGGCGACAACCGTCTCGTCTCACAAGCCGTAACCGTAGACGCCGTCGATCAGATGCAGGTGGTCACAAGCACACCGCCGGCTGAGTATTCCGGCGCCGGTGCCGAAAACTTCACGATAAAATCAGGCGGCTTGCAGTATCACGGAAGTGTCCAGGACTTTATCCGCAACACCGCGCTCGATGCGTGGCAGTTCAATAAGGGAGCCACGAAGCCTGTCGATCATCAGAACGAATTTTCGGCCACAATCGGCGGCCATGTTCCAGGCACAAAGCGTGTCTTCTTCTTCTTCGCCTATGACCGCTACCACAACCGGACCTACAACAACCCGGTTGCCTACACCATTCCCACACCACTCGAGCTCACTGGCGATTTCACCGAGCTGAATGGAGGAGTGGGGACGGGTGGTCTCACCGGAACCGGCTCGGACAACCCCCCCGTCATCTTCGACCCCACAACCACCGGCTGCCCCGGTGGCGTCTGCACCCGTCAGCCCTTCCAAGCCATGAAGAACGGTGTGCTGACCAACAACATCATCCCGTCGAGTTATATCTCGCCCATCGCGCAGGCCATGGAGCAGTGGATACCGGCGCCCACCAATCCCAACAGCCTGACGAACAATTACACCGCTGGCTTCCCCGGTGGCTTTGACAATCACCTGTACAACTACCGTGTGGACTTCCAGTGGACGCCGAAGCATCGCATCTCGACGGTCGGCGCAATGGGCACGGTGAACTATCTCAACAACGTCGGCAGCGGCCCCTATCTCCCTCTGCCCTACACTGGCGGCGATCTGGCCAACATCTACCCCAAGGTCTTCGACGTGGAGGACGCCTATACCATCAGCAACTCATTCGTGAACCAACTGAAGTTCGGCTACACCCGCTTCTACCAGAACATTCATCACTGGACACAAGGCTCGCCCACCTACTCGATCGCCAAGCTGGGCGTCACCAATCTTCCGCTCGGACAAGGTGGCGATGAGTTCCCTGGGCTCTCCTTTGCGGCAACCTCAAAGTTTGGAAACGCGCTCCAAGGCTGGACCGGCACACCTACCGGACCAACCGGGGCGGTGGCCACACAGATCACCACGCCGAATAACTACTCTCTGGTCGACAACCTGCAGTGGGTCAAGGGGGCGCACTCGCTCACCTTCGGCATTACCATGCAGTGGCAGGAGATCAACAACGCCAATCCTGCAACTTACACGGGCATCCTGGTGCTTCCGTTTAACGCGAACTCGACAGCACAGTTTACCGGCAACTCCACCACCGCGACGACGACCGGCTACTCCTATGCCAGCTTCCTGCTGGGAGCTGTCGGAAATAATGGCGCCAATCCACCGTCAATTGGTCTGCAGCCGGTCAGCGAGGAGGGCGGCCGCTACCGCACCATCGCTCCGTACGTGGAAGACACCTGGAAGGTGACCAACAAGTTCACCGTAGACGCCGGCGTTCGCTGGGACTACATGCCGCCCTATCACGAGGTGAAGGACCGCTGGAGCTTCATGAATCCCACTCTCGCCAACCCGGCTACAGGCACGCCCGGCGCAATGCAGTTTGCGGGCAACTATGGTGGCGCGGGCGCAAGCTGCAACTGCCGCACACCGGTCCATACCTACTGGAAGAACTGGGGTCCGCGCATCGGCATCACCTACCAGACCGACGCGAAGACGGTCTTTCGTGCCGGCGTCGGCCGTGTGTTCTCCCAGGGCGGCGGTGTGGGCGGCCGCGGCGGAGCCTTCAATGGCACCGGCCAGCTCGGATTCAATGTCACAGCCACAGGGCCGTCGGAGTCTACAACCAATGCCACGGCCGGACCTTCGTTCTACCTGAACAACAGCGCGTACTTCCAGTCCATCGGGCTGGCGAATACAGATCTCTTCGGCAATGGCTATGTGTACCCTTCGCCGCCGGCGCCGGGAGTTGCTACGGAAATTTTGAACACCGGTCACTATGTGGACCCCTCGACCAGCAAACGTGTCACTGCGCAGTCGGTCTCCTACGCCGATCCCTACTTCTCCAGCCGCGCCCCCGACTTCATGTTCTACAATGCCGGCTTAGAGCGCGCTTTCACCAATAACCTCACGTTCGCGATCAACTATGTTGGCAACCAGAGCCATCACCTGATCAACTCGACCAACACAGGTACGGGCACGGCGCGCGGCTACTGGTCGAATCAGCTCAACCCTACCTACCTCGTTGGCCTGGGCGCAGCCACGGATTCTACCGGTAAGCTACCGCTGCTCACAGCTCCCGCGACGGCAGCCAACGTCGCCAAGGCCAAAAGCCTCATGTCGGGTATCAACATTCCGGCTTCCTTCGAGGCAGCCGCAGCGGTTGGTGACACGACCGCCACGATCGCGCAGGGCCTGGTGGCCTTTCCGCAGTACTCGGGCGTCTCCGACACCTGGGGCAACGTCGCTAACTTCAGCTACAACTCGCTGCAGGTCACCGTCCAGCAGCGCATGGCGCATGGTTTGACCTTCAACGTCAACTACACCTGGGCACGCAACATCGGCGACGATGGCCCTTACCGCACCGGATTCGACCTCCCTTCCGGCTCGGTCTCCGGGACAACACGGTCGTTCCACATGAATCGAATCGACCGCAGCGAGAGCGCGATCTCCACGCCTAGTAACATCCACGCCTTCGGCGTGTGGGACCTGCCCTTCGGTCGCGGTCACATTGGCAGCAACAATTTGCTCGTCCGCACGCTGGCCGGCGGATGGTCGCTCTCCGGCATCTACACTTACGTTTCCGGCACACCGGTGCAGATTACGACGACCGGATGCACCGCTCCTTTGCAGGGCCAGTGCATGCCGGACCTCAACCCCAGCTTCTCCGGATCCGCCCACATTAACGGCCACTATGGCGACGGCCCTGGCGGCCGCACCTCCGCTAACCTGGGCAAGGTGTCGTACTTCAATAAGAGTGCCTTCCAGAAGGCGGCCTCGATCAACCCGACCTCCGGCGTGACGCAGCTGAACCTGATCGGCAACGTTCCGCGCACCGGCGCCCTGCAACTGCGCAGCCCGTCGCAGTGGGACATCGACACAGGTCTACACCGCAGTATCCCGATCTATCGGGAGATGGAACTGAACATCGAAATCGACGCCTTCAACACCCTCAACCACACTCTCTACTCAAACCCCAACGCGGTGTGGGGATCCTCAGCCTTTGGCACCATCAGCAGCGTCTCCAACAAGCCGCGTTCTTTTGAAGTCGCCGGACACTTCACCTTCTAACGTCAATCTCTTCGCCTCCATCCACGCGTGAGCTCATACCTCACGCGGGGCCTATCTCATCAGGGAGTATCCATGTCTCGGTCCTTGTTTCGCGCTCTATCCGTCTTTGCCCTGTTCGTGGTCCCCACGCAGATAGCGCTCGCGCAATATAGCGATCCTCCCCGCGACACCCGTGCTCCTGACAAGCGTCCCACCGCGGAAGAGATCGCGCATCCTCCCAAGAGCTGGATCGACAAGGATACTGGCCATCGGGTGATACGGCTTACGGACGAGCCCGGCTCCGCCAGCTTTTACTTCAACGTGAACGGCTACACACCTGACGGCAATGAGATGGTCTACACCACGCCGGAAGGCATCTCGGTGCTGAATCTCAAGACCTTCAAGACACGCTCGGTCGTACAGGGCCACGTGCATGCTCTTGTCGTGGGCCATAAGACGCCAAGTATCTTCTACACGAAACCTCTCGCCGGCTCGCCCGAGCCGAAGACGCGGGAAGAGTACATGCGCGCGCCGATGGCGATTTATTCAACCAATATCGACACAGGCGTGACGAAGATGCTGGCCAAGGTTCCTCCACGGGCTACGCTTGTGACCGTCAACGCCGATGAGACGCTGGCTGCGGGCACCTATGAAGAGACCGACCATCCTCAAGGTGAGTATCATTCTTCGACCCAGACAGCGACCAGCCAGACGAGCCCTCTCGACCAGCCTCGTAACAAGGGCGAGATGATGGAGCGGCGGCTTGCGGCCCGGATTCCGCTGGTGCTCTTCACCATCGACCTGACGGGCAATGGCAAAGTAACTCCGCTGCTGCACTCGACCGACTGGGTCAATCATCTGCTCTTCTCGCCCTCCAATCCTCACCTGCTGATGTACTGCCATGAGGGGCCGTGGCAGAAGGTCGATCGCATCTGGACGATCCACACAGACGGCACGCACAACCAACTGATGCACAAGCGAACGATGGCTATGGAGATTGCCGGCCATGAGTTCTGGGGCCTGGATGGCGACACCATCTACTACGATCTGCAGACGCCCAAGGGTGAGGATTTTTGGCTGGCGTCGATCGACCTGAAGAGCGGAGCGCGCACGTGGTATCACATGCAGCGCAATGAGTGGTCCATCCATTTCAACGTCAACAAAGGCGCAACCTTATTCACGGGCGATGGCGGCGATCCTGGTCAGGTGGCGAAGGCGCCGGAGGGCGAATGGATCTATCTTTTCCATCCGGAGCTGATCAAGAATTCTGGGCAGACGAATTCCAGCTTCGTCAATCCTGGCGTACTTCATGCGGAGAAACTCGTGAATATGTCGAAGCACAATTACACGCTGGAGCCAAATGTCAGCTTCACGCCGGACGGAAAGATGGTTATTTTCCGCTCCAACATGTTTGGACCCACGTATGTCTTCGGCGTTGAAGTCGCGAAGGCGAAGTAGAACGCAGGCATCGCCGAGCAATTCGATCCATAGATCGCTGCCAGGGGGTCCCCCTCCCCTGTCTTGCGTCGCTTTCTTTCTAATGAAGGAGTTACAGCAAAATTTTTCTGCAAAATATTGATTCCAGAGATTTAGTGCGCAAAATATCTGGAATGTGGAAGTTGCAGCTATAAGGCAAAATCGATTGGATTTTGCCAGAAGAGAGTTTTTATTTCTTCCCTACTTCTATGATAGCTGCTGCAAACAATTAATGTGCAGCGATTTTAGCCGCGTCTTTATTGGGGATTTGCTGTTTAGGGGCTTGACAAGATTTTCGCGGGGGATATTCACAAGAGAGTGTGGATAAAGTCCGTCCGGTCAGCCGACCGGAAACTCCGCGCCTTCGATCGCGAGGTCGGTGTTGGGAAACTCGCGGCGCGCCTCGGCGAGGATGGCCTCCATCATTGCGTCATTGTGGCCGGGGTCGTGATGAAACAAGACCAGTCTCTTGACGCCCGCATCGCGAGCCACACAGGTGGCCTCCAGCCACGTGCTATGTCCCCAGCCGCGATGGGATTCGATCTCCGACGGGGTGAACTGCGAGTCGTAGAGCAGAAGGTCCGCACCCTTTGCGGCGTGGCGCAGCCGCAGGTCGGCTGCGTCGTTGCCATGCTCGTGATCGGTCGCATAGACGACGCGACGGCCGCCGCTGTCGATGCGATATCCGCAGGCGCCGCCAGGGTGATGCAGAGCGAAGGTTGACACGAGAGCCCCGCCAAGCTCGGAAGGCTCGCCCGTCACCTGATCGAAGTTCATCGTGGCCGCGACCAGGTCGAACTTCATGGGAAAGTAAGGGTCGACCATCTGCCCGCCAAGGATTTGGCGGAGATCTTCGACCGGAGAGCCGGAGTGGAAGGTGACGGTGCTCTCTGCAAGATAGAGAGGAGCGAAGAACGGCAGCCCCTGGAGATGATCCCAATGAAAGTGCGTGAGCAGCAGATGAAGATCGTGCTGCTTGTGAGAGCGGCGCATCAGATCGAAGCCGAGGTTGCGAATGCCGGTCCCGGCATCGAAGATGAGCGATTCGCCGCTGGGCAGCTTTACCTCGACGCAGGATGTATTGCCGCCAACGCCCAGCTTATCGCGTTCCGGAGTGGGCACGGAACCGCGCGCGCCCCAGATGCGCACATGCAGACCGGATCGATTTTGCGGCGATTCGTTCAGAGCCAAGGAGGTCTCTTTCCTGGAAAGCTAACTACTCAGCCGCTCGCCTGTCGGCACTCAGGCGGCAGCACTCAGGGATGCGCCTTGGCGGCATCAGCCTCGGCCAAGACGGTTGTCTGCGGAAGCTGCTCATAGATCTCGCTGCGTGCTTCGTAGAGATCCGACTGGTCGGGATGCTGATTGATCAGTTTCGTATAGGCTGCCACGGCATCGAACCAAAGCCGCTTGTCCATATAAACTTTGGCGCGTGCGAGGGCGGGATCGGGAGCAGAATCAGCATGGGCCAGGGCCGCGGCGATGGAGCTTCGCTCGGCACCATCGATCACCACAAAACCGGCGGTGGCCGGTCCTCCCAGCATGTCGATGGACGGCTGCACCGACCATATATAGTTCGTCCCCGGCGTCAGTGCGGGCGCGCTGCGCGGATACTTCAGGCTCCCCCCAACTACCTTTGTCTGGAGGAGAGGACTGTCGGGAGAAGACGCCAGAGATACCTGGAAGAGATACTCACCCTTGGGATCGTCGGCGCGCCAGAAGAAGGTGGGATGCAGCGTATAGGTCTTGCCGACGTTGGGCGCATAGAGCACAACGTTGCCCAGGCCACGTGACGCGCCGCCTACCTGGTTGGGCGACTTGCCGGCTTTGGGGGCAATATCAAAACCGTCCATTTTGGCGCGGACACGCACCGGATGGGACGCCGCCTGCGCCATGGAGCGTGCGGGCAACATGATCATCGCCCCGAGGATGAATCCCGCTGCCGCGAGACAGCCAAGCATTCCTCGCATTCCAGGCATTCCAGCTTTACACAACATATTCGGCCCCTTTCTCCTGCGAATGAGTTTGAACCGCGACCGCATTCAAATCAATGGTGAACACGGGCACCGGTTCCGACAGTCCAGCTACGGCTGCCAATCCAAGCGACCGGAGTCCTTCAAAGCTATCGCGAACGAACTGATAAGTCGATTCACTAATCAGGATCTCGGTCTTGAACTGCTTGTTGAGGCTCTCGAGGCGTGACGCGAGGTTTACGGTCGAACCGATAACGCTGTACTCCTGGCGGCTCACGGAGCCGATGCTGCCTGCCATGAGGCGCCCCGTGTGCATTCCAATACCAATACGAAGCTTCGGGGTATCGGGATTGCCGGCGTTCTGTTGGTTCAACAGATCGACGCGGCGCAGCATGGCGATGGCGGCGCGCAAGGCCTGCTGGGCGTCCTCGGACACTCCACGGGTAAGCGGCAGGCCGAAGATAATCATCAGACCATCGCCGATGAACTTATTCAGAAATCCGCCATGCTGGCGAATGACCTCATCCATCGCGCTCAGATATTGATTGAGCCAACCGAGCACCTCGGCTGGAGGTTTGCCCGCGCTGATGGCGGTGAAGCTGCGAATATCTGTAAACATCACGGTCGCAAAACGCTCCTCGCCGGCGAGGGAGAGCTCGTTGCGCCTCTCCCAGATGGTGCTGGCGACAGCGGGGTCAACGTAGCTGGAGAAGAGACCCATAAGCTGCTTGCGCTGCGCGCGGGCTTCGCGCGAGACGAGACGTTCGAGAAAGAACTGCAGACCCAGGGTGAGCGGAAGCGTCAGCGCGACAGCGGTCTGGGTTGGTAGAAACGGAAGCCAGTAGCGGGCTCTCGCATACAGCACGAGCGCGGCGACGCAGGCGGCGACGCCGATCAACAGCACACCGAGGACGCCCCATCCGGTGCGATAGATCAACAGGAGAAAGGCCGCCAGCCAGGCGAGGAGAACAGCAACCACCCACAGCACAGCGGGCGGCGCGGGCTGCACGACCGTGCCCTCGAGCAGACTGCGAATCGTGGCCGCATGGACCTGCGTGCCCGGCACTCGATAGCGCTCGCCGTCTGAATCTGCGGACCGGTACAACGGAGTGAAGTGACGGTCGCGCGCCGCGTCGTTGGACTGACCGATGAGCACGAGCTTGCCGGCGAAGGTGCCGGGGGCGACCTGGCCGGCCAGCAGCTTCCACGCAGGAATCTGCTGGGCGGGCTCGCGGCCCCAGGAGCCGATCAGGATGGTCTTCCGCGCGGGATGCGAGTACGGAACCAGATGTCCGTTGAAGCGCGCGTGGCGAGCGTCGACCGGCTGGATCGGCGTTCCGGTGTACTGTTGGGCGAGCGTCAGCGCAAAGGAGAGCGAGGGCGGATTTCCCGCAGCGAAGAGATCGGCCTGGCGGATATAGCCGTCGGCATCGATGGGCAGATTGCCGAAGGCGTAGCCCATGGCGCCGGGTGTGCCGTCGATGCAGAAGCTCGTGGCCGCGCCGGGCTGCTCGGGCTTGCAGAAGACAGGAAGCGGCGTGACCGGCGGAAGCACGCCGACCGAACTCTGGCTGACGAGGACAACATTGCCGGCCGCGGTCAGGGCTGCCTGCATGGCCTTGTCCTCGGCCTCCGAACGAGCCTCGGAGAGATAGATATCCATACCGATGACGCGCGGCTTCTGCGCGGCGATGGCTGACACGACCTGAGCGATGGTCGATCGTGGAATTGGATACTTGCCGATCCGCGCGAAGGTCTGCTCGTCGAAGTCCACAAAGAGAATGTCGTGCGACGGCGGCGAGAGGCCCGCATGAATAATCGTGAAATCGTAGGTCCAGGAGTTGAGGTCGCTGAAGGAGGTGGTCCGCGAGATCAGAAAAGCGAGTCCTGTAGCGACCGCAGCAATGGCCACGGCTTGCCAGATGGCAGTCAACAGGCGACGAAGCCGGATTGCGGAAGATGCCATCGGTGTGACGCCATCATAGCTCTCTGACCGGGCCCGGCCTAGATCGAAGTCTGGTTCGGATTCAGCCTGACTGTCGTAATCTGTTGGCGAGCTTCCGGCTAACGATGTTTTCCTCCGCCAAAACGTCCTGCGTGCTGCGTGCGAGTCTGCGTGCGGGACGGGGCATGGGTCTGGGCATCGTTCTGGGCATCGTTGTGTGCATGGCTGTGTGCTCCTGCGGGACTGCCGTCAATTCGTCGGCCGTGCCACCGTACACGCCGGGCACCGCCGACAACGTGCTGACGCAGGCTGAGGTCGATTCGATCGTTAAGGCCGCGGCGGCCAGCGTGAATGGGCCGCTGGTCATCGCTGTCAGCGATCGGCGCGGACAGATTCTCGCGGTCTATAGCAAGGCGGGAGCGCCGGCGACGTCGCTCGGCAACTTCAGCACGGTTGAGCCGGCGGACGAGCTCGCCGCGGCGCTGGCGCGTACTGCTGCCTATTTTTCCAACGACCAGGCGCCGATCGGATCGCGCACCGTCCGCTTCCTCAGCGGCATCCACTTTCCTCCGGGCGTCGGCGACACGGCGGCCGCTCCGCTGTACGGCATCGAAAACACCAATCGCGGATGCAGCTTCAACACGACCTATCTGCCCGGCCAGAATCTTCCGGTGCCAACGCTGCTGCACAGCGCGTCGCCGGGGTTGGGCATGGTGACGGGCAAGGCCGACCTCGCCGACTCCGACGCCGCCGCCGTGAACCCGGGAGGCGTGCCGATCTTCAAGAACAATCGCGTGGCCGGAGGCATTGGGGTGGTGGCCGCCGCGGGGACACCCAACTACAACGCCATCGTCGAGTACGCCGCTGTCGCGGGGACGGTGGGCAATGGCTTCGCTCCTACGGTTCCCTACCCGGGCGCGGTTGTGGTCAACGGCGTCACGTTGCCTTTTGTGGATCAGACCACGCTGCCTGCGAGCGCCAGCGCTGGCACGGCGGACGGCGCTTACTCGCTAGGGCCCGTCGCCGGCAGTGGTGCGGCGCCGGAGGGCGATCTCATCGCTGAGCGTGGAAGCACGTTGGGTGGCCTGAGCCTCGCACAGGTGCAGCAGATCGTCGCCAATACGGTCGCGACTGCAAACCTGACTCGCGCCGCGATCCGGCTGCCGGTGGGCTCGCGGGGGCGATTCGTCATAGCCATCGCCGACCTCGACGGCAGTCTGCTGGCTCTCTATCGCATGCCGGACGCCACGATGTTCAGCGTTGACGTCGCTGTGGCCAAGTCGCGGAATGTTGTCTATTTCAGCGGATCGCCCAATCCAGCGGACCTGCCCGGCGTGCCAGCGGGAATGGCGGTGACCAATCGGACCATCGGGTTTGGCGCGCAGCCGCTCTATCCTTCGGGCATCGACGGCACATCGCCGGGGCCGTTCTTCAACCTCTTTGTTAATGACGTCGCGCATCCTTGCACGCAGGGATCGCAGGCTGCCAACGCCAATCAGAGCGGCGTGGTCTTCTTCCCCGGCAGCCTGCCTCTTTATGCCGGCGGCAAACTGGTGGGAGGCCTGGGCGTCTCAGGCGATGGCGTCGATCAGGACGACTATGCTGCGGCCGGCGGAGCGGCCGGCTTCGACGCGCCCGCAAACATCCGCGCCGATCAGATCATGCTGCGGAGTGTACGTCTTCCCTACCAGAAGTTTCCTGCCGACCCCACGGACTAGCCTCTGCCGCACACGCGAATGCGCTAGCGGAGCGTAGCCGCTACAGCGTGCAGGCTGGCCGCGAACTGCGGAGCGTTGTAGTTGGAAGGATTCTTTACCTGCGCGAACATGCGATCGATCGCCGCGCGGGTGGCGGGGTTCGGGCTTCCGGCTTTGGCGCTGGCGATGTACAGGGAGTCCACGGTCATGGTCGCCTGCTCGGCCGTGCGCTCGCCCTGGCGCGAGATGAGATCGCTGTCCTCGGCGATGCTGCGCAACAGCCGCTGCGCGCGCGCGCGATCATACTGCGCCGCATTCACCTCGCCGACCAGCTTGTCCGCCAGCCTCGCCGCTCTGCGCGCGGACGACTCCACCAAGGCGCGATCTGGACTCATGCTGGTCACGAGTCCAGCAACCTGAGTCACCGCGGCTTCCAGCTCCTGGCTGGTGGCCGGATCGATCTCCCGGGCAAAGTGCCGGAAGAGCGCATAGCGCGCCAGGTTATAAGAGGGGTCGCCAGGCAGATGCCCGTCGTAGCCTTCCTTCTGCCGCCAGCTTAGCGGACCGGTGAGGTCATGGTGGCAGGAGATGCAGTCCATCTCGCTGAACTCCGGCCAGTGGCCCGAGTGGGCGCGCCGCGCCAGGCGGAGCATGCTGTCACGCAACTGCACGGCCTGGCCCACGCCCCAGGCGCGCATGCCAAAGAGCGGATCGGCCGACTTCTCCACCCAGTGCGGCGGCTCAACCGCGGTAAAGGAGTCGAGCTCAAAGGTGAGATCCGGATGACCGGCGGCAATCATCTGGTGGTCGACCGACATCCCGGGCGCGCCCAGGTGGCAGGTCAGGCAATGCTCGCTGCGCACGGGCAGACTCTGGTTGTCGACAAGCCCGAGTTTCACCATGTCCTCATGTTTCGCGGTCGGCTGGATGTGCGGCCCCAGCCATCCGGACGCGGGACCGTGACAGCTTTCGCAGCTCACTCCCTCGGCGATATCGAAGACGCGCGCGCGGTGGGCCGGGTCGGCATCGACGGCATGGCAGACGAGGCACTGATGCGCCTTCTCCGCGGGACCAATCTTCAGAATCGCCGACATCTGCCGTCCCAGCGGCTCGGTGAGCGCGGTGTAGGCGTGAGCATGTTTATCCTGCGTGACCCAGGTGCTGTACTCGTTCTGCAGGACCTTCGTAACGGTATGCGGCTGGATGCCCCCGTGACACGCCGACGCCGCGCAGGAGCCGGGGCCGACATATTTTCCTACAGGCGTCATCTGTGCGGACTCAGCGGACTCAGCCCGTTGCAGGAGGGCGCGCACATGCTCGGGCAGCGGAGCAGAGCGCTGCGCGCGCGCACCCGCCGACAGAGCCAGCAGCACGGCCATCAGATCGATCATCTTCATTCTCGGCGACATGCGCGGCTTCATTCGCAGGACAGTTTCGGGAATAGAAATCGTTGCGACCTACACTACCTTGCATCGCGCTGAACTTCAATCACCAAACGCTGTACCTCTGCGCTACATTCACTGGACTCGTGCCCGGCGGTCTGCTAAAGTTCGGCGCAAAGCCAAATTACATACTCAGGCTTGCGAACGCGCGGAGCGCTTATGTTGGGTCAACCTGAAGTGCTCGTTTCGCTGGAGCCGGGCCGCCAAAAACTCGGTGTATTTGAAGACCTGCGGCAGGTTCAGGAGAGCCTCGGATTTGTCTCCGCCAAAGAGATTACACGGATTGCGGAGCGGCGTGGCGTCGCCATCAAAGATGTCCACACGGTAGCCAGCTTCTATCCGCACTTCCGCCTCAAGCCGCCGGTCCGCGTGGACGTCCGGGTGTGTGATGACATGAGCTGCCATCTCAACGGTTCGCGGCAGCTTCGGCTCGCGCTCGAACATCAGTACGCCTCTGCGCCGGAGATGGTGCAGGTACGCGATATCTCCTGCGTGGGCCGCTGCGACCATGCGCCTATCGTCAGCATTAACGAACATTATGTCGAAGGCGTCGACTTCGGGTCTGTCGTTCGGCGGATCGATAAGGAGGTGCTGACGCCTCGCGCGGAGGGCCACAGTGCGCCGCCGCGCAGCCCGGAGGAACGTGGCCTCACGCTGCAGTGCGACCCTTATCGCTCGCGCGACGATCAGTACGGCATCTACAGGCGGTTAATTGCTGAGCGCAATTTCGACGAGACACTGGCAGTCCTCAAGCAGGGAGAGCTGCGCGGCATGGGGGGCGCAGGCTTTCCTACCTACATCAAGTGGGAGGGCGCGCGGAAGTCCGCCGGCCCGGAGAAGTTCGTGATCTGCAACGCCGATGAGAGCGAGCCCGGGACGATCAAGGACCGCTTCATCCTCCAGTACCTTCCGCACATGGTCTTTGAAGGCATGATGATCGCCGGTGCGATCGTGGGCGCGCAAAAAGGCTACCTGTACATCCGCCACGAATATGAATTGCAGACTGAGGTGCTCGAGAAGGAGCTGGCCCGCATTCGCTCGCTGGGCCTGATGGGCCGCAACATTCTTGGCTCGGGCATCGACTTCGACCTCGAGGTCTTTGTCAGTCCCGGCGGCTACATCTGCGGCGAAGAGACGGCCCTGATGGAAGCTATCCAGGGTAACCGCGCGGAGCCGCGCAACAAGCCGCCGCGCACCGTGAACTCCGGCCTATGGGGCAAGCCGACCGCGCTCAATAATGTTGAGACGTTTACTTTCGCGACTACCATTCTCGGCAAAGGAAGCGACTGGTATCACGACTTCGGGCGCGCGGGTTCTCCCGGCGTGAAGTTCGTCGGCGTCACCGGCAATGTGCAGCGTCCCGGAATCTTCGAGGTGCCGATGGGCATCAGCTATCGCGAGCTTATCGAAGGCCATGCAGGCGGCGCGCCAGAGGGCCGCGAGATTGTCGGCTTCGCACCTTCGGGGCCGTCGTCGGGCTATCTGCCGGCTTCGTTATTGGATACGCCGCTGGATTGGGACAAGGTGAAGGCGCTGCAGTCGATGCTCGGCTCGGGCGCCGTCGTGGTTGTGGACGACAGTGGATGCATGCTCGACATGGCCCTGGTCGCGGTGCGGTTCTACCGCAACGAGAGCTGCGGTAAGTGCTCTCCCTGCCGCATCGGCACGCAGAAACTTGTAGATCTACTTGAGAACTGGACGCAGGGGAAGGTTGGCGCCGGGGATATGGATCTGCTGCGCGATCTGTCCGCGGTACTGCGCACGGCGTCTCTGTGCGGGCTGGGGCAGATCGCGCCCGCGCCTATCCAGTCGGTGATGAAGCATTTCCCCGATCTGATGCGCGAGCACCTGGAGCAGCGCCACTGCCGCGCCGGTGTCTGCTTCCGCGGAGAGAGCGTATGAGCGAGCACGAGATGATGACGCTTACGATCGACGACCACGAGGTTACCGTCCCGCACGGGACCACGGTCTTCGATGCGGCGCGGCTCGCCGGCATTGCGATCCCGACTCTCTGTCATCAGCAGAACCAGACTCCCGTGGGGGCCTGCCGCATCTGCCTGTGCGATGTGGGCGAGCGCGCCTTGCAGGCGGCCTGCGTCTTCAAAGCCGAACCGGGCATGGTCATCAAGACCGATTCCGAACCCATCAGGGCGGTACGCAAGACGCTCTACGAGCTGATGCTGAGCGACCACCCCTCGCCCTGCCTGCGCCAGCGGCAGAGCGGCGACTGCGAGCTGGAGACGCAGGCCGCGCACGCCGGCATACTCCCCGAGCAAGTCCGCTTCCGGCAGCGGGCTGTGCCGGTGATGTCAGAGGACGACTCGTCGCTCTCCATCCACGTTGACTACGCGGCCTGCATCCTCTGCGACCGCTGCATCCGCGGGTGCTCGGAGATTCGCCACAACAATGTCATCGCGCGGCAAGGCAAAGGCTATTTCACGACCATCGCGTTCGATGCCAACGAACCGATGGGCAACTCCAGCTGCGTCTCCTGCGGCGAGTGCATGGTGAGCTGCCCAACTGGCGCGCTGACCAACAAGAAGATCGTCGGCCAGAATCTGCTGGAGCAGGAGGGCAGCTCCAACGTCTACTCCGTCGAAACCGAAGACCTGCTCGCGCTGCCGATCTTCAAGGGGGTCTCGGGTACCTTCCTCGAGTTGAACAAAGGCGCGGTCGTCAAACGCATCTATCGCGCCGGCGAGGTCATCGTACGCGAGGGCGAGAACGGATCGACCGCCTTCTACATCCTGGAAGGCGAGTGCGATGTTCTGCTGGGCTCGCCGCGCGCGCATGTGTCCACACACGACCAGCCTGCGGGGTTGCTCTCCAAGATGCGCAGCGTGCTGATGCCGCAGCGCAACGAGAGGCGCGCGGAGGACAAACCGCAGCCCACGCACATCCGCATCGATGCTCCCGTCGATCTTCCCTATGACAATCCCATTGCGCAGCTCGGCGCGGGCGATCTCTTCGGCGAGATGACCTGCATGAGCTTCTATCCGCGCTCGGCCACCGTGCGTGCGAAGACAGAATGCGTGATGCTAGAGA
The DNA here is from genome assembly GCA_036509515.1 of Acidobacteriaceae bacterium. Taxonomy (GTDB): domain Bacteria; phylum Acidobacteriota; class Terriglobia; order Terriglobales; family Acidobacteriaceae; genus Granulicella. The sequence continues at coordinate 27,213 of DATCFM010000034.1, read as the reverse complement.
TGCTGCGCAATGTGCTCGACGTGATGCAGAAGAACAAGACCTTCCGCGCCCAGCTCGAGGCCAACTATCGCGGCCGCGCGCTGTCCACGCATCTGCGCAGCGTTCCCATCTTTGCGGGGGTCAGCGAGGACTTCGTCGATCTGCTGCGCGAGCGCGTCGAGTTAGTACGCTATGCGCCCGGCCAGGTCATCTGCCAGGAGGGCGATCCGGCCGACGCCTTCTACCTCATCCGCATCGGCTTCGTGCGGGTAAGCCAGATGCGCAACGACGAGGAGATGGTGCTGGCCTACCTGCCGCGTGGCGGCTACTTCGGCGAGATGGGACTGCTTCGCTCGATTCCGCGCACGGCTACCTGCACCGCGCTCGATCATGTGGAGGCGGTTCGCATCCACGCGCCCGACTTCCACGAGATGCTGGAGCGCTTCCCTGCTGTTCGCCGCGAGATCGAGAACGTCGCCCGGCAGCGCGATCGCGAGAATACGGCGCAACTGCAACGCCGCACCGCGCAGACTTCGACACAGCCCTTGCATCAGTTCCTGGCGCAAGGCCTGATGGACGCGCAGAGCCTGCTCATCCTCGATCTCGAAAAGTGCACCCGATGCGATCAATGCGTGAAGGCCTGTGCCGATGCGCACGATGGCGTCACACGGCTGCTTCGCGATGGTGTGCGCTTCGACAAGTATCTCGTCGCCACCTCCTGCCGCCAGTGCCGCGATCCGCTCTGCATGGTAGGCTGTCCGGTTGGCTCGATCCGGCGACGCAACTCGCTCGAGGTGATCATCGAAGACTGGTGTGTTGGGTGCGGTCTTTGCGCCAGCAACTGTCCCTACGGCAACATCACGGTGCACGAGTTCGATCGCGACGGCAAAGACGCCGGCGACCACGGCCACATCCGCAAAGCGACCTCTTGCGATCTCTGTACCGATCTGGCCGAGCCAAGTTGCGTCTACGCCTGTCCGCACGATGCGGCCCATCGGGTTAACCCGACCGAATTCTTCGCCAAGATGCTGGGACAAGATCTGAATGAGGTGGCGAAGTAAATGAGGATCGACGCCACTCACAAACCCTGGCTGTGGTTCACTCTCGTAGCGATCGCCGTGTCAGCCATAGCCTACGTCACCTATGCGCAGCATACGGGCACAAGTGGCGGCGGGACTTCGCTGGGCCTGGTCTTCGGCAGCCTCGCGCTGGCGTGCATGATCTTCGCCGCCCTGCTCAGCTTGCGCAAGCGTTTTCCCATTTGGCGCATCGGGCGCACTCGCCTGTGGCTGAAGGCTCATCTGTGGCTGGGATTTCTAGCACTTCCGCTGGTGCTGTTCCACGCCGCCTTTCACGCGCGCGGCCTGCTCGCGCTCATCCTTCTCTTGCTGACAATCGTCGTCGTAGCCAGCGGCATCTTCGGCGCTTGGCTTCAACACACACTTCCGTCAAGAATGTTTCGCGAGGTGCCCTACGAGACCATCTACGACCAGATCGATGTCATTCGTGCGCAGTTGGCCGACGAAGCCGCGCGCCACGCCGCAGACGTAACCCAACGGCTTGCGCCCGCCCGCGGAGCCGGCGCGACTGTTGTGCTCACCATGCTCACCGTGCCGGAACTGGGCGATGAGGTTGCGGCCTTCGACAACTTCTATCAATCGCAGGCCGCACCGTATCTCCGCGCTGACCGTCGCGCAGCGAAGCAGATGGAGCTTTTTGATCGCGAGGCCGCGCGGCAGCAATTCGAGAGCTACCGCAAACTGTTTCCGCAGTCCGCATGGCCGGCGATCGAGTCGCTCGAAGACATCTGCGAAGAGAAACGCGAGCTCGATCATCAGATACACCTGCACCATTGGCTGCACAGCTGGCTGCTAATCCATCTGCCGTTGTCGGCTGCACTGCTGGTGCTCGCGTGCATCCACGCCGTTATCGCTTTGCACTATTAGCGCGCTGAAAAGGAAGGAGGTCCGGGTTGGCCGTTCGCAAGCGCACGTCGAAGTCAGTTGCCAAGCGCCACAACCTCGACTACTTCAAAAAGGGATCGCCGATCCGTCTCTGGCAATGGCGTCTGGTCGCGGTTGCGCTTGGTGTTGCCGTTGTATGGATCGGCCTCTCGTCCTGGCATAGCGCGAATGCGTTTTCCGCCGGCCCCATCTCTGCGCAGCACGCAATCTTCGGCCAGCGCTGCGAGGTCTGTCACAGGCCGTTGATTGCAGGCGCAGGCTGGCTGCCCGTCATCGGCGCACGCCGCACGGTGCCCGACAGCGCCTGCTTGAGCTGCCATCAAGTAGGCGCTCATCACGCCGATGTCGCCGGTGCAAAAGCCGCCTGCAGCAGTTGTCACATTGAGCACGCGGGGGCGATGCATCTGGCCGCCACTCCCGTGCGCGGATGCACGCAATGCCACGCCAACCTCGAAATAACGGGACGGCCGCCGCGGGTTGCCACGCATATCGTCTCCTTCACAAAGGGCCATCCAGACTTTCGCCTTCTGCCTACGGCATCGGCCGCGGAACGCGAAGCCGCCTTTGGACTGAAATTTAATCACGCCGAGCATATGCAGGCCGGCCTCAGCAAACCTGATGGCTCCAAGACGACGTTGCAGTGCGCGAGCTGTCATACACTGAGCGATTTCGGCGAGCGCGGCACGGCGCAGAGTGGCCGCATGGTCACGGTCGATTTCGACCGCTCCTGCCGATCTTGTCACTCGCTCGACTTTGACGCGCGCGTTCACGAGCAGGCTCCGCACACCTTCGCGCCTGCCGTCCTGCAGTTTGTGCAGCAGAAGATGTCTGCCGTCGCGCCCGGCGACCAGGCTGCGCTGATAAGAGCCGAGACCATCGTCTTTCGCGAGAAGTGCTCGCTGTGCCACACCGTCTCCGGAGCGCAAGAGCTTCCGCATGCAGTGAACACCAACTTTGAAGCTCCTCAGGTGACGGCGTTCACGCAGCCCGAACAGTTCTTCTCCGAGTCCGTTTTCAACCACTCGGCTCATTCGGCTGTGCAGTGCGTCGAGTGCCATGCCGCGGCGCTCACAAGCAATAGCGGCAAGGATGTCCTGTTGCCCGGCATCGCCACCTGCCAGCGCTGCCATGACGGCATGAGCAACCCGCAAGGCACGCTGCCCAGCGGACACGCCGAAAGCGGATGTGCGCTGTGCCACCTCTATCACGAAGGCGGACGCCAGCACGCCGACAACAGGCAGCCTGCGTTCCGTATCGACGATCTCGCACCGTCACGCTAACGTGCTGCACGCGCTCCCGCCTGGCTTCTATTTGACGGGGGCCCCGGGGGCTCATCGGTAACGGTGTAAAGCCCGCCCGCCCGCATATACATTCGCCGCATCTCTTCATAGTTGAACGGCCGCGCTCCACGCCTGCCGAAGACCGCCAGTTGATTTCCGTCCTCATCCACGGCGCGGTCGCGATCGACGCCCTTCGAGATCGCAAGCGCAGGGCCGTTCATCTTGCGCGTAGCAATCAGTTCCGGCACCGGCTGGGGACTGAAGCCGTAGAAGTTACGCTGCGTCTCGGGTGAAAACAGCTGCACAATCCGCATACCATTGTGTCCATCGGCCACGAACGCAAACTGGCTGGAGCTGACCATTCCAATCTTCAGATCGTTAACGTCGTTCAAGGCGCCGCCGGCGTTGAACATCTGGGCCAGCTTCGCATGCTCGGGCCGCTCCACATCCACAATCCCAATCCCATCCTTGCCGGCCGAGACGTACGCATAGGTGCGTGCGACGTAGATGTTGCGCGCGTCGGCAAACGGAACCACCGGACCGACACGATGCAGCTTCGCAGGCTCAGTTACGTCGAACACCTTCAGGCCATCCGCATCCACTACAAACGCATACCGGAACTGCACAGCCACGCCGCGTCCACCGTGCACCTCGGTCGATTCGGCGATTATCTTCGGATGCAGGGGGTCCGCGAGCTCGACCACGATCAGTCCGCGATCCGCCAGGATGTAAGCCTTCGTTCCCGCAATCGTGATCCGCCGAGCGCCATTGAGCGCGCCGCCCGGATTGAACGTCACGGCCCTGCGCAGAAAATTGTTGCGCGGGTTTCCATCCAGCAGAGTTCCTACGCCCTTCTTTGGGTCGCCAATGACGATCAAGCCTTCATATTTATCCGTGACGTACAGAAACGCATAGAGCGGCGAGATCGACTGCTCCTCATTTACCGCCAGCGGCTTGCGCAGAGGATCGAGCGCAAGCGTGGAGGGAGAAGCCACTGAAGTCGCAAACTTTGTCGGCACATAAAAGCGCTGTCCGAGCGGGGATACGGGCGCCGTGATGACTCGCTGCGACTCATCCTTTACATCGACGTCGGCTACATCGAAGGCGCGAAAACCGCCCTTGCCCATTGCAGCGTACACGTACTCTCCGCGCAATTGCACGTCGAGAACCTCATCTCCGCGATGTTCATAGGCCGTCTTCAGCAGCCGGCCGCCAGCAACAAACTTTGCAAAGTCATCCGGATACGCAATCTTCTGAAAGTCGCTGCCGAAGATGGTGGGCGGCTCGGTGCTTTCCGCAACGGGAACGGCAGAAAATCCACGCTCGCCATTGGCAACGTAGATGTACTTGCCCATGAAGTTCACGAAGTTCGTTCCCTGAATCAGCAACTGCGCCATCCACGCGTTGTTGTCGCCCGCAGCCGATACATGGCAATCGGTGCATGTTTTGGTCTCGCGCGCACGCACTGTGTGGGGAACATAGGTGCTGAACGCTTCCCCGCTGAACCCGGGAGCAGAGACCGTCTGCTGGGTCTGATAGAGCCAGTTGCGATTCGCATTCTGCGAACTAACAATGATGGCGCACGCCGAGCGCACGGGAGAGATCTTGTTTTCCGTCACCGTCCCATCGATGCCCAGCATGTAGACGTCATTGCGCAACACCTGGAAGTCATAGTTGGTCCAGTTGCGCGACAAGCCACCTTCGTTGTGCAGGTTGGGTGTGCGCTGGTTCGCCGCCATGGAGAGATGACAGCCGAAGCAGGACGTTGTCCACGCCGAGTGACAGCTCTGACATGTCATCCTCTGATCGCTGTGCGCCAGCTTCTGCATGGCATCGGTGTGTCCCCATGTAACGCCATCCACCTGCAGGGTCTTTGCCAGCCGCGACTTCCAGTTGTAGTGCTCATTGCCGGGCGTGATGGTGTCAATTGTCTGCACGACCTCCCATTCCTTGTGTTGATACACATTGGAACGCTGGTAGAGCTTCCCTTCCCGCCGGTAAAAACGCGCCTGCTTCCAGGGCGTGCGCAACCGCAAAAGATTTGAAGACACATCGCCCGCCGAGGCGGGCCCGCTGGTGGTCAGCGTCGCTTTATGATCGATGGTTCCGTGGCAGTCGATGCACCCGATCTCCACAGCGTTGCGCGTCTCGCCGTAGAGCTTGCCGTTTCCATGCACATCCTGGGTAAAGTGGCAGTCGATGCACTGCATGCTCTTTTCGAGATGAATGTCGTCCAAGTGGACCTCTTTGCCGCGCAGGTCAGGGTCGTCCGGCAAAATGATCTTGTCGGTCGCATCCAGCAGATTTCCGTGCCGGTCGCGCTTGAACACCGCACGGAAGACCCAACCATGAGAGTGGAAGTCGCCGAACTGCGTATCCTTCAGCTTCGCATTGAACGCAGGCGTGCCAATCTGCTCAAGAAACGCCGGGTTGGACCACAGGCCGCGCGGTGCGGAGCCTTCAGGGTTGCGCATCCGCACATCATGAATCTCCTGATCCGACGGGTTGTGCTGTTGCTTGGGGTACATGGCCTGCGCATCAGCTTCGTTGTCCCACCAGGTGTAGCCGTAATACGTAGCCACCATGTTCGTGCCCGGGTGGATATGGCAGGTCATGCATTGCGAGGACGGAATTTTTTTGGTGAAGCTATGCTCGAGCGGATGCGCGCTCTCCGATTTGTTGATCGCCTCATCTCCACTGATGCTGTGCCCCTCGTTGCCATCCTTTGCTATGTCCGCCGAGTGCAGCGGATCGCGATCGTTCGCATAGAGCACATGGCAGGCAGTGCATCCGGAGCCGCGATAGTCGCCGGCCTGATCGTTGGTTCCTGGAAACGAAAGCATCGGGTCCATCAGGCGAGTCTTCTGCAATCCCAGGAATACTGGATCCGTGCGGAGTCCAGTGCCAAGTCCACGATCGCTCAACTTCAGGTCCGGCTTGCCGGGCTCGTCCTCGCGGTTGGGTTTGCCAATCTCTGAGCGCTTCTCGCCGCCTCGCTCGAAGACCCGCAGCATGTTGCCCGGCTGCGAGACCTCCCACCGTTGCAAGGGATCGAGATATGGCAGTACGCCTTTGGTGCGCGTCTCCTCCGGCGTTGGCGGCGGAAATGTACGCAACCGCACAGATTTGCCGTCACTGTCATAGGCCTCGCCGAAGCGCGCATCCTTCAGCGGATACGCTCCATTGTTGTAGAGGCCCGCCTCCCAAAGCATCGCCCCATGCGTCATCATGCTTGATTGCACATCGCGCGTCTCGTTTGCATGACAGGAGCCACATGTCTCACGCGCAACGCGCAGATCGCCGGGATTGACGAAGCGTATGAACTCGTAGCTCTCTTTCAGCCATCGCGTATAGACGCGCACAGGATGCCCACCGCGTGCGAGATCCTCCGCAAACAACGGTTGCACATGCGCCCGCCGCTCCGCAATCGCATAGGCGCCCGATCCTTTTACACCTTCGCGCTGCACGGCAGCATCGCCGCCATGGCAGTCCGTACAACCGAGCATCACCGTGTCCTCGTTGTGCATGTTGGTGTGCTCGATGCCAACGTGACAGGAGAGGCAGCCGGCGCTTGCCGCAGTCGTCTCGGTTTGCGATTCACCGCGACGAGCGACGGGCCGCACCATCGCGCGGATTGGCAGCTTGTTCACCGTCTTCAGACTCATACGTGGCAGAGTTTTTTGTAGACTGCGCGCACTACTCTCTGCTGCCACCTGTCGCAGACGCAGCGCACTGGCTCCAGCCAGAATCAACGAGCACGCCATCACAACCCACACGGCACGAAGAAGCGTTCGCTGCGATGGAGGCTGCGTTCGTAATGGGCGGAAGAGCGACATCAGAGAGTGTCTCATCGTACCTAAAACTGGAACTTGATCCGCACGAATAGTGAGAAGAGCGTCTGACTTGTATAAATCTGACGCAGCCCAGAGCTCGGCACCAGAGCCGTCGCTCCCGCATGAACGACGACATTGTCCGAAAGAAACGGCCGGTAGATGCCGCCAATCCCCATATCAGTTCCAATCGTCCGCGGAACGCGATTCTGCTGGAGCAGGAAGTCGATCGATTGCGTGCGCGCAAACTGAAGGAAGTTCACATTGCCGACGATCTTGAGCGTCGGCAACACATTCGCGTCGAAGCCAGCGTTGTATAGTTGCAGTCCCGGATTCACGAAGTTGGACTGGCCCTCGTCCTTGCTCGAACGCAGATCGGGAAGGAAGCTGTCGGGCGCGGTCAGGGCGACACCTGCGCGCGTCAAGGGAATTCCCTCGCGATTGAAGAAGCTGAACTCGCCTCCCGCAAATGCGACGCCGTTGACTATCGAGCTGAAGCCGCGCGCCTCTCCGTCCCGCGGTGTGTTATCGCCGGAAGCGAAGAGGGCGGACACACGAAACCGCAGCCAGTCATAGTCGCGTGAGAGTTCCACCGCGGCTAGCTGTGCGTTGATGCTGGTTCGCTTCGCGGCGAGCTGGTTATACTCATCCTCGCCCAGCACCTGATAGAAGGCGTGGTTCAGATTCAATCGGCCGATGTGCCCGTCGCCGGCCCAGCCGAAGTAGTCCGCGTCAACGCGATGACGCACCACATTACCTATCGGCGCGGGGCGCACCAGGAATCCGTTGTCGTCGTGGTGGACGCCGCCATCGTCGCGCACAAAGTGATAACTGAACTCGGTCGTATAGCCCTTGGCAAAGAAATCCTGAATGTAGATATTTGCCAGAGCGATCTCGCGCCCGCGCCGGTCAAATGTATTCAGGCCACTGTTTGTATTCTTCTCCAGCAGATCGAACCCGGCGATGTTGTACTGAATCCGGTTCGAGCGCAGATTCCCGAAGAGGCGCAGACCCGGCTGCTCATCCGCAAAGATGAACCCGCGAAAATCGCTGACAAAACTTTGAATGCCTGCGCGAAGATTCGCGAAGTCGTAGTCCGGTCCGAAGTCGTGCAGCTTCACCTCGGCGAACGCCTCCTGCAGTCCGACGTGACCGTCCAGGCGCGTCGTACCCTCGCGCACATCGGGGCCGACTGCTCCCACCTCACGAGCGGCGAGGTAGTTGATGCTGGCGGCGGGCGTCACGCGAATGCGCCAATCCACGGGGCGGAAGGCAGCCGTATCGCCGTGAAAGAGATCGAATGTCATTCGAAACGTCTGATCGAGGAAAAACTGGCCGCCGCGTCCGAAGAAACCATACTCGCCCGGCTCTGCCGTCGATTCGTCGGAAGGCACAGGCAGGCGGCGCCCATCCATCGCTGTAATGCTGTCGCCCGTGAATGCAAAGAAGGTCTTGCCGAACAACGGATAGTCGGCCTTCAACTTGTTGCGGTTGAACGGGTCATACCAGTGGCCAAGCACATACGGCGTCTCGGCATCGGGGTAGCGATGATAGTTGGGCATCGGCAGATCCCAGCGGTCGCGTTGCGGTTGCTCGACCTCGGACTCAGGCGGCAGCGGAACCTCCTTGGGCACAACGACCGCGCCCTCCGCATCGGGACGGCGACTCAACTCACGATAGCCGGAGGCCGTCAGCGTCTCCGCCGGACTCTGCGGCAGCGCGGAGCCATACTGCGTGGGAACAACCGGCAGATGCACTTCAACCGAAAGCACCTCACCCGGATTTACCTTGACGGCCTGCCGTCGCACGGCCGCTCCGTTGGCGCGGGTGAGCACGAGGTCATACGTTCCCGGCGCCACATGCAGCAGGCGAAAGATGCCATCACCCGAAGATATGACCGCCGAGCCACTCGCAACACCGGATGGCTTCTGCAGCCGCACGCTCACGCCCGGCAACGGTAGTCCCGTGTCATCGAAGACAATTCCCTGCAGAGCGCCGAATCGCTCCACAGCCTGATGAGGAACGCGCTGCTGCGGCGGTGCGCTCTGCTGCATGTGCACAGAAGAGGCGGCGGGTGCAGCCTGCGGTACGGCTTGCGCGCAGCTCACCTTGACCGCGAGCGGGAACAGGGCCAGCAGCGCCAACCGTCCGAAGTTTGCCAGGCGTACAGATCGCATCATCACCGCGAAAGATATGTGGGACTCAGCCTACCTTTCAGAGCGCCTGACTGCAATCGATCTTCTGCAATGCCCTTCTCTTCGCGCATCGAACTGGATGCGCGTTCCCGGCTCCAACGGAAAGGCCAACGCTGCTACACTTCCCCACATGAACGAGCCTGACGAAGTCGCTTTACCGGATTCCGGGGAGGCCGCCTCGGCCGCCGATCCGTCTCGGCCCGTATTCATCTTCGACACCCGGCTCAATTTTCTCTACCACGTCGTCGAGGACACCCAGAACACGATCCGCTTTCTCGACACCAAAGCCGCCTTCTGCGTCACCCTGCTGAGCGGAATGACGGCCGTCGCCCTACAGCATCCTCAGAGCAGCCAAGGTGCGCACGTCCTGCTGGGTTTTTTCCTCGCCGTGGTCGTCGTTGCCGTTCTGGTCAATCTTCGAGTCATCTTTCCGGTGATTCGAGCGTCCCATCCGACAGCCACCGCTCCGGTCGAACCCAAGTTCTACATCGGCCATAACAAGGCCCATCACTGGCTGCTCCACACGGTAGCCAATCCTGTCGACGATGTCCTCAGCGAGACTCACTCCGGCTACGTCAACAAGGTTGCCCATGCGACCGACACCGACCTGGTGGTCTCGATGTCCGACACCGTGCTGAAGCTCGCGCTCATCCGACAGGTCAAGAGCGACCGTCTCCACGCGGCCATGTTCTGTCTTATGGCGGCGGTGTTGCTCTTCGCGGCGGTCGTGCTCGCTTGAGACGGTGGTACGCACATTAGTGCATCTGGGTCAGCACTGAATCGATATTCTGAACATACTTGCGCGCCCGGCCTGCCTCGTTCGTATCCGGGTTGGCGGCAATCACCGCATCGAAGTGCTGCTTGGCCGCGGCCAGATATCCAAGCTGGTTGGCCTGGTTGAACTTCTCCGCGTAGATCAAACCCAGGCGGTAGTTAGCAAACAGATCGTCCGGCATATAACTCAGCGCGACCTGGCAATGATTGATCGCCGGATCGAGCTCCTTCTGCATCCACTCGCTGTCGCAGATTCCGAGATTCGCCTGTCCGCGCAGCTCCTTCCAGATGTCCGCTTGCGTGGCCCGTTTCTTCTTCCCGATCCCCAATACAAAACCGGCCACATAGTAGTTCAGTTGGCCGGTTTTTCCTGTGTCGAAGTTGGAGAGTGCAAGATATCGCTCGTACTCTCGCTCGGCGTCTGCCGGCAGGTTCAATTGTCGAAGACATTCGGCCAGCCAGAAGTGCGCCTCCGCATTATTCGGCGTCCGCTCGATCGCCTTCTCCGCGGCCGTCCTGCCATCCGGAAAATCTCCCTTGCGCGCATACGCCTGCGAGAGCAGGTACCAGGCCATGCCGCGCTCCGGCTCGCGCCGCGTCACCACATCCAGCTGCCGGACTGCCTCATCGAGATCACCGGTATCGAGCAGCGCCCCCGCATAGCTCGCGCGCGCCTCTTCGTAGTCCGGGTCGAGCGCAATCGCCTGCTTGAATGAGGCCAGCGAAGCATCGTCTTCAAACAATGCATTCTGGACGCGGCCGAGGTAAAGCAGCGCCTGGCTGTACTTCGGATCGATTGCGATGGCCTGTTTGAAGTGCGCCTCCGCCTTGCGATAGTTGTCGGCAAAGCCCTTGTTGTAGTCCTCAATCCCTTGGTCGAATTCTTCGGTTGCCGCATGGTTGGCGCGCCGGACAATCTGGATGCGGATGCTCACCGTTGTATCCTGCCCGGGATAGACCTGCTCCTCGCGCGGCCCATCCGGCTCATAACCCATGTGCACACCTTTGATGGTGTGCGGTCCAGGCGCGATACCAGGAAGCCTGAGCGCCTTGCCCTGATTCACGACGCCCTCACTGTGGCCGTCGACAAATACCTCGGTCGAGTCCATATTCGTCTCGATGATGAGGTTGCCGTACTGGGGAGCCAGCGCCGACGCCGCCTTCACCCGCGAGGGGTTATAAGCCAGCACCATATTCGGATCGAAGCTTCCACGCTCGCTGGTCGGATTCTGCATTCCGCCCGTGGCCAGACGCACATTTTCATGGACGTACTCAGCCAGCTCGTCCGCATCCACCACACCATCGCCGTTGGTGTCCGCTTCGCCTTCGAGGCCCTTCACAACGTAGTAAGTAAAGATGCCATGGCCGCCGCCCCACTTGTCGCTCTCAAAACTCTGCTCGCGGTCGCGGCTGGCCGTGAGCGAGAACAGCGACTTATGCAGATCCAGAAGCGTGTCATTCACCTGCTTGCGATCGGCTTCAGGCGTAATCGCTCCCGAGTGACAGGCATCCGTGATCAGCACCTTCCATTTGCCCTTGATCTTTCCACCAAAGGTGCTGCCCAGCGCGTCCATCGAATAGGCGGTGTTCGGAATATCGTGAATATCGACGTCATAGGGCGCCAGCCAGCCCTTGCCGTCGGACACGAATCCATGCCCGGCGAAGTAGATCAGTACGCGGTCGTCGTCCTTGGCAACCGACGGCAGCCAGACCTCAATCTCATGGCGAATGTTGGCGACGGTCGCCCGTTCATTGATCAGCTCATGGACATTCTCAGCCGGAAACTGGCCGCCATCCGCGCTGATCAAAGCGGAATAAATATCTTCAGCATCTCTGTCGGGAAACGACAACTGCGCTCCCGCAGGAAGATTCTTATAGTGCGAAATTCCGATCACCAGCGCATAGCTGCGCGGAATCGTCACCGGCGCGGAAGCTTTGGCGGAAGGTATCGTCTTCAGGTCGCGGGTATTGCTTCCGCTCTGCGGCGAAGGTGCGCTCTGCGCCGCGGCCATAACTCCCAAGGCAATCAGCCCTACTCCTGCTGCGACCTGTCGAAACATACGCAAAGTTTTCATAGATGCAATACAAGGCCCGGAATCATCACGGCCTTTCCTGTGGTTAATCACCGCATGACATTATCGCGCGGCGGCGGAATCCGTATGCGCGAGACGGAACGTATAGATCAGCGGCCCGGTCGTCGATCCGCTGACGTCGACGGATCCCTGGCTATTTTTTTTGAAGATGATATCTCGCGAAGCAGACCCGGCCAAAGGACGAATCTCCGCCGGCAGAGCCTTCTGCGACGGCGCCGCCGCCGGTCCCGCCCTGTCATCCATGCACTCGCCTCGCGCGCGAAATACCTTGTCGTTGCAGCGCGGCCGCAGACTGCTCAGCGGACCCGGCGCGGTAAAGTTTCCCGCAGGCCGCGCCAGCTCCGCAGGACTCAGCAGAAAGTACAGCACGTCGAACCCGGCAGGCCCCTGCACCTCAAACCATCCTTCATCCACGGCGGGCACAAGATATTCGTGATCCGATTCAATGTGATTGTCCGCGCCTGTGTCGCTTGCCGGAAACACGGTCGTAAAGTGTCCGGAGGTTCCCTGGTCCATCACATAAAGAAAGCCGCGGTAGTGGCTGCGCAGGCGCAACCGAACTACATCGCCGGTCTGAAAGACATGCTCCGGCGACATCGTCTCGACCTTGCCATCGCGCTTCCGTTCCAGCGTAATCTCCAGCAATGATCCCTTCGACGACGGCGTCGCCGGTTGCAACCCCGCCGGTCCCGGTTGCTGCTGCTGCTGCTGCGCCTGCAAGCCCGCCGACATAGCCAGTCCAAGAAACAGGGCTGTGAAGATCATCGCGGTCCTTTCGGATAAACTTCACTACACCATACGCCCATCTTCAAACTGCCCGCGTACAACTTAGGGAGAGATTCCTTTTGACTCTAAGCCAAGCAGGCTCTTAGAACTGGCGCGAACTGGACCCTGCGAAGCGAGCAAGAACATTTCGCATCAGCATCTTCGGCGGTTCGCGCACACACGGTTTTCCTTGACCCTGCACGCTCCCGCCAGTATCGTGCTCTTGTAATTCCTCCTGGGTCTGTAACGATGATCGGCTCTCAACCAGCCGTAAGGAGCCTTTTGGCGTTCTCTGCCCGATTCACGGCGGTCCTGCTGTGGCCGATGGCACTCAGCCTGCCCCTCGCCGCTCTCCTCTGCGGCTGCGGAGGCAACCTGCAAAGTACAGGTGTCTCCCTCGGCGGAGGCAGCCAGACCGCGCCGATGGCCTCGGCTCGCGGCCCGCAGCTTGGCTACATCTGGATCAGCGCCGACCGAACGCTGCGGCCTGTGCTGGGCGTTGCCGGCGCCTCGCAGATCGGCCAGAGCGTCGTCCCCGCAGGCATGTACGTCGCCGGCGCGGCGTCGGCCGTCTCCCGGACCGCTGTGCTTCAGGAGGCGGACGGCTCGCTCGACATCATGGCAATGCCCAGCGGCCAGCCTCTGCATCTGGCTGCCTCTCTCGCGGCCGACGCCAACATCCGCTTCTCCCCCAGCGGAAGATCCGCGCTGCTCTTCAATCCTGGCGGCTCACAGCTCGCGCTGGTCACCGCTCTGACCTCCGCGCCTTCGGTGACCGCGCTCGCGTCACCGTCGCCCGTCGTCGATGCAGTCGTAAGCGATGCCGGCAACGTCGCAGTGGCCTCTTCTGCGTCAACCGGCGTCTCCATCCGCCTTCTCACCGCGAAAGGCGCACCTCAGGTGGACAATGTCGGTGCGTTGGGCGGGCTGACCTTCTCTGGCGCCGACGATCTGCTCATCGCGGACGCCGCCGCCAACACACTCACCCTCATCCGCAACGCTTCGACCGCACCGACTCCCAGCATCGCGCCGACATCCGGTCTTCTCAACAAGCCCAGCGCCGTGGGTGTCACGGCCGGAAGCCGATGGGCTGTAGTCGCCAATTCGGGTGAGTCGAGCGTCGTCCTGGTCGACCTCAGCGGACAAGCCGCGCCGGCGCGCATAGCCTGTGGCTTCGCGCCTTCCGTCGTCGCACCGATGGCAGGCGATGGCGTCTTCCGCCTGACGGGCCTCAACAGCGGACCGGTGTGGGCCCTCGACGCAGGCGCGTCGACGCCGCATGCTTTCTTCATTCCCGGATTACCTCAACCGGCTGCGACGGCGAAGACAAAGGTGGCCCAGCGATGACGCGCCGCCTCCTGCTTGCACTCTTTTTGCTTCTCGCACCCACTGCGCTGCTGGCCCAGACCAATGCGATCACCTCGATCGAGCCTGCTCAGATTCCCGCGGGTCAAAACGGCGCGAACCTAACGATCTTCGGGACGTTTGCCACTCTTGGAACGGTGTACTTCTGCTTTTACTCGGCCTATGGCAGCTCAGCGCCGGTTGCGGGAACCGTGGAGAACACTAATACCGCTATCCTTTCGGCTCCTGCGGACGCCATCCAGCAGATTCCGCCGGACAGCTTTACAGGCGGCATCGCCAACGTGGCTGTCTATGCCGTGCCGACATCGACAACGGTCTGCAACGGCGTCATTCTGGACCCATCTTTCAGCAACTACAAGCCCGTCCAGATTGTTTTCCCCAGCGCAACCTCCTTCGACGTCACCTCCCTGCCGCAGAGCAACCCGAATCTCAGCAACGCTCCTCCCCGGGAGATTTACCTTGGGGGAAGCAACTTCGCGGCGGGCATAAGTACTGTCACCCTCTCTGGAACCTTCATCTCGTTCACTCCAGGTTCTACGGCGGTGACCTCCTCGTCCCTCCGTATCGACATGCCCACGACGCTGCCAGCGGGCGCGACCTCTCTGACCGCGACGGTCTGCAACAACGACCCAAGCTACAGCTACTGCAGCGGCCCCTTGAGTCTTGCCATCACCACTCTGGCGGCTAACCCCGGCACTCTCGTCGCGACGCCCTCCACGGGCACGACCTTGGACAGCTACTCGCTGCAGGCAACGTTCGGATCGGCGTCGACGGCGGGATTGCCGACCGGCCTGATTACCTTCACCGACGGCACCACCACGCTCGGCACGGCTCCTCTCAAGCTCACCTCCGGGCAATTCGCCACCGCCGCTCCTACAACGCTCGACGCGGGACCGGGCACGCAAACTTTCACGCCGATCGTTGCCGACTTCAATAAGGACGGCCTCGCCGATGTCCTGCTGACCGATCTGCCCGACCAGGTGTTTTACATCCTTAGGGCAGACACCGTGCCGGGAGCCTTCGGTGGGGTGCAAACCATCTTTCCGGATGCAGATTTCTGCAATATCGGCCCAGCTTCCGCGGCGGTCGGGGACTTCAATGGCGACGGCTACCCGGATGTCGCCATCCTCTGCAATAACGACAGCGGCAACAACGTCCTCGTCTACCTAAACCAGGGCGATGGCACATTCGCGTCGCTACCTTCTTCCGTTGTCGCCGCCGGCGGCGCCAAACTCATCACGGCCGCCGATCTAAACAAGGACGGCAAGATCGATCTGGTTCTGGCTGGCCCTCTTGCCTTCGGCGGAACTATCAATGGCTTCACCCTTCTTCCCGGGGATGGAACCGGAGCCTTCACCAAGTCCGGCCAGATCACCGCGCCCGCGGCATCCGGTACACAGCTTGCCGCCGTTGACCTCAACAACGATGGCTACCCGGATCTGATCGTTCTCGGGGGGCCAGGTCCTTCTCCAACGCCCGTCAGCGTCTTTCAAAACGACGGCAAGGGCGCGTTCCCAGGAACCCCGACCTACCAGGGCGTCTTCGGCGACGGCGTATCCACCACCGCCTTTTACACCGCCTTGATGCCCGGCAATAAGTACCCCAACCTCATCGCCATTTACGGCGGAGCGGCAACCGGTTTCGCCGTTGTTACCAATAATCAGACCTCAACCATCAGCTTCAGTTCTACGAGTTATCCGGTAGCTATTCCAGGGCTTGTTGGCATCTCAGTTGGAAACTTCAATGGAGACGGTAACCCCTCCGTGGCGACCTTCAACGGCGCCAGCATCCAGGTCTATGCACCCGACAGCGGTGGCCTGTACAACTCGCCGACAGCCTCTTTCGCCACCCCCACCACGGGCATCGCAAACCTCGTCGCCTCGGACATGAATGGCGACGGATACGCGGACCTGATCGCCGTGACGCCCAACAACAGCAGCCCGGCCTTTGCGCAGACCTACATCACCACCGGTACAGCCGCGGCCACTCTCGGCAGCCTAAGCTTCTCGGCCGCAACCCATTCTCTTGCAGCGACCACACCCGGCACCTTCACCCTGGCGCCGGGCTCGGCTACAGCCAGCCTCGTTGTCAACCCAGTCGCCGACTCGCTGCAGTTGAATTACTCTCCTACGAGCCCCACCTACTCGCCCACCACGGGCGAGACCTTGAGCCTCGCGGTCATCACCAAATCGCTGCCCTATGCGACCGGCACGGTGCAGTTCCACGACGGCGAAACGCTGCTTGGAACAGGGACACTCGCCGGTGGCACGACAGGTCCCGGCGGCTCTATCGCGGATACGGCGATCGTCGCCATCCTGGGAGCCGGAAGCCACACCATCACGGCCAACTATTTTGGCGACAGCATCTACGTTCCGAACGAGATCTCCACAACCTTCACCGTCAACCAGGCCACGCCCGCCATCTCCTGGACACCGAACCCTGCAACGATTCCGGTTGGCGTCCCGCTCTCCAGCGCGCAACTGGATGCAACCGCCAGCGTTCCGGGCAGCTTCGTCTACACCCCTGCTGCAGGCACTTCTTTCAGCGCCGGCACGCAAACACTTAGTGTTACCTTCACTCCCACTGACACCGTCAACTACACCGCGGCCACCCAGACGGTCTCGCTTCAGGTAGCCGCACTTGCGCTGTCGTCCCTGTCCTCCTCTACTGCTCAGCTGGGCGATCCGGCCAAGCCGATCACCCTGACGGGCGCGGGCTTCGCCAACGACGCCGTAGTCAATCTTGACGGCGTCGCCATTCCCACCACCTACGTCAGCGACACAACGCTGACGGCAACGGTGCCGGCCGCCGAATTCCAGACAATCCACACCATCCAGGTCACCGTAACTAATGTGAAAGAGGCGCAGACCAGCGCGGCGCTTGCTTTTGCGGTAACCGCGCCCCCGGTCGTCAGCGTCTTCTCCGGCCCTTCCACGGCTGGCTCGGGCTCACAGCCAAACCTTACCTTCCAGCTCACCAATCCTTACCCGGTCGACATCACGGGCACGCTTACCCTCACCTTCACGCCGTCGTCCGGCCTCACCGACGATCCCGCCATCCAGTTCGCAAGCGGCGGCCACACCATGACCTTCACCATTGCCGCGAACTCCACCGCTTCACCGACCATCCAGTTGCAGACCGGCTCGGTTGAAGGCTCGATCACGGTGACGCTGGCCCTCACCGCGGGCACCACGGACGTCACGCCTCCCACGATCCAACCCATCACGATCGCGTTGCCGGCCGCCGCTCCGGCCATCGCATCGGTCTCGATCACGCGCAGCACAAGTACCTTCGACGTAGCGATTCAGGGGCTTTCCAACACACGCGCGATAACCCAGGCCATCTTTCATTTCACGCCGGCCGCCGGCGCGTCGCTCACCACCACCGATGTCACCGTCGACGCTGCGACACTCTTCGCGAACTGGTACAGCACCGATACATCAACACCCTATGGCTCGACCTTCACCTATACCCAGACCTTCAACATCGATCAGGACGCCTCGGTCGTCGGCTCCGTAACGGTGACGCTGGTGAATGGAGTCGGCAGCTCGCCGACAGGGAGCGCTCAATGACACAACTCTCTTTGACAGCTTCTCTGCGACGTCTTCGCGGCTTCCTCGCGGTGACGCTCGCCTCTCTTCTCCTGCTGCCCGCCCCTGTTGCCGCAGCGCAGGCGGCCAGCGCGATGAGCGCCGCAGCGGCCCCGGCGCCGCGCGAGCTCCACATCGTCATCCTCGATGGTGAGGGCGCGCTCAATAATATCCGCCAACGCACCGCGCGCGAACCCATCGTGCAGGTGCAGGATGAGAACCATAAGCCCGTGGCAGGCGCGATTGTGCTCTTCTTCGTACACAGCGGATCCACTGGCGCCGGCGCGACCTTCGGGGGCGCCACCTCTCTCTCCGTAACCACTGGAGCCGACGGTGAGGCGCGCGCCACCGGTCTTCGCCCCAACAATTCATCCGGTCAGTACGCGATCAGCGTCGAAGCCACCTTCGGCGCGATGGTCAGCACAGCTGTCATCAATCAGGCGAACGAACTCGGCATGT
Source organism: Acidobacteriaceae bacterium (assembly GCA_036509515.1). Classification (GTDB taxonomy): domain Bacteria; phylum Acidobacteriota; class Terriglobia; order Terriglobales; family Acidobacteriaceae; genus Granulicella. The sequence continues at coordinate 8,919 of DATCFM010000034.1, read as the reverse complement.
CCACCTCGACCGGCAAGCTGGTCCGCCATGGGCTCAGCCCTCGAAATTGGTTGATTATCGGCGGAGTCGCCGTTGCAGCGGGCGTAGCCACGGCGGTCGTTCTAACCCGCAACAAAGGGGCCGTCATTACTACCGGCAAGGGCACGGTCGCTCCTTAAGCGGACGCATCGCCTAGACAAGTTGCGCGACAACCTCAAATCTGCGCTGCTCTCCTGGAATGATGATGACGGCGTCATGATGTGGACCGCCGAATTGCACGGGCTTGCCATTGGAGGTGGCCTGCCCAAGCGTGCGGCCTGTTGGGGCTCTGAAGCTGACATGAACCTCATGGGGAAGCCGGCCCTTGGTGGCCGTTGCGGCGGGCAGGGTAACGGTGGCCACGAGAGTATTCGGCCCGCGGGATTCAAGGCGGTAGTCGACTCTTCCCCATCGCGTGGGTGCGCCGGTGATCTCGATCGGCTTGCCTGTCGCGACCCACTCGCGAGGAAGTGCACGACCGAAGTGAAGATGGTCGTCGTCGGAGTCTTCGAAGACAAGCATCCAGCGCACCAGCAACGGTATCGTCTGCTGCGCGGGGATGCAGAAGATCGCACCGCCGCCGCTGATTCCTGAGACCTCGCCGGCTGTCCAGCTTCCGCGCGAGTGGTCATGGTATCGGTGCGCGTAGAGGAAGAGGATGTACTCTTCGACACGGTTCAGGCGTAGCAATGCCGCAGCGTAGCCGTAAGAGATAAAGCCCAGGATCGCGCGGCCATAGGGGTTGGCCCGGCCAACGTTGGCCACCACGCCGACGGTCGTCGCTCCATAGGCCCGCATGCAGTCGATGACAGTGTTGGCTTGCGCCGCAGGAAGAACGTCAGGCTCCAGCAGCTCGGCGTAGCAGCGGTGCGACCAGCCCTGTTCGCTGGGATGCTCCTGCGCGAGGGATTCACGGAAGGTGAGTTTGGTTCCCGGCAACGGGCCAATGTACGCGGGCGTCATGTCATGCCGGGTATTGGCGTCAATGCTCTTTGTCAGAGTGGACTGAAGCTGCTCACTTCGGCGCGTCCACTCTGCCGCCAAGGGCTCGCCGCCGGGGAACTTCAACGTGCGCCAGACGAGCGCAATATCGCGCCAGCCGCGAACGGCAAAGGCGCTGTTTGAGAAGTAGGGCTTGTCCCAGATCGAAGGATCGGCCATAAGACAGGAGTCGGACTCGCACCAGCCGTGAATCATCCCGTAGCCACGATCGGAGGCAGGCAGCTTGAGAGCCTCGTCCTGAAGCTCGGCGAGCAACGTGGCCGTGGCCTCGATCTTCTCGCGGTGCTTGATGAGCAGAGTCTTGTCGCCGGTCAGGCGGAAGTAACGGGCGATCAGGAAGAGGGTGAGGCCGAACTGCCCGGTCTCGGGCCCGCGCATGTTGATCATGCCCTTGTCATCAGTGAAGTCGGTGAAGTAGTTGTCGAAGATGTCGTGCGCGAGCTGGAAGCGGCCGCACTCCATGTTCGCGTAGAGCGCCATGGTGAAGGTGTCCTGAAAGCCGTCGTACTCGGAGCCGTAGTAGTCGCGGTCCACGGCGCCGTACTTGGGGTAGACGCCGCCCGGACGCACCATCTGCTCCTTGACGAAGGCGTAGCGGACCATGTCGGTCCAACTGGTATCGGGAAGAGTCATCGAGGCGAGATCGTGGGTCTGACGCTCCCAGTATTCGGCGAACTCCAACATGGCGCGGTAGAATTCGGCGGCCTTCGGCTCCTGACGCCGCCGAGTGTAGGCCGGGTAGCTGTGGCCGAACTCCACCTTCGTCACTTTGCCGTCTTCGATGTGCGAGGTGCGGTGCCAGGTCTGCACGATGAAGCGGTCCTTCGCGAGGACATCACCGAAGACGACGATTTCATAGGAGGAGCCGTTGTCGCCGGGCAAGACCTTGCGAACGGCGGGCATCCAGCCGCCGATGAGCCCTTCAAAGCGCTTATCGGCGCGCTGCTGCGTGAGTTCTTTGAAGTACTGGATGGGATGATAGGTGCGGGTGTTGCCGCTGGGAAAGATCGGCATCGTGTCGCTGCACTCGCGCGTACCGACGAAGGTGTTCCACGAAGGACGAGCGTTCGCGTTCCTGCCTTCACGATGTGCGGAGTTCATGGGCGGCGCGGCCTTGCGCACATCATCTTCGGCGGGATCGCCGTTGGCGAGGAGCTTGTCCGCGAGCAGATCGCGGTCGGCCATTCCGATGTCTTTGATGCTGAGCCCAAGGTACTGAGGACCGTCGTCCGCGAAGGTGGCTTCGGCGGTCTTGCGCAGAATGCGGGCTCTGCCCGCGGAGGAGACGAAGGTGATGACGCCGTCGCGAACACGGAGGTCTTCATAGACTGTCCAGGTTTCGCCGTTGCGTGCGAAGGTAGCGAGCTTGGTGTGTCCGTCTACCGGCGCATGTGCGGCGGTTACCGATCCCAGCCGCGATGTTGTCACGCCTGACTGCGTGGCCTGGGCGTTGAGCGTGTGGAGAGCCGCCGCACTGGCGGCCGCAGTCTTGATGAAATCTCGTCTGTCCATGAGTGCCGTGTCCTTCTGGTATGCGGTTTGCCAGGGATGCGTGGATACCTTTTCCTCTGGCGTACGTAGAGATCGAGAGGGTCTGCCGGACTTCTGCAATTCCCTACGCTTCGATACGAAACTTTATACCGCAAGAGTTTGGAGTTGTATACAAATTGGTATTCGTATAGTTTGGCGGCTGGCAATATTTCATAAAAATGCCGGGGTCTTCCCTGATGGAACGGAGTGCGGCTTTCTGATGAAACGCGATACTTCACGCAGAGCGATGGTGGCAGGTTTGGGAGCGATGTCCGCAGGCGTGCTGCTGCATCGTCGGCTTGCCTATGCGGAGATGCTTGCCCCGGGGAGCGTGGCGCCGGTGGAGAAGGCAGCGGTCGGAATGAGTGTGACGATCACCGCCGTCACCGACTCGACTCTGAGGATCTCCATTGCAGCGGTCGATGAGGTGCTGGATCGTTATTACAACGATGGCAGCATCGCACCACGGGTGTTTGCGAAGTCGATGCTGACGCTGCGCACGGACGCGGAGGCGCAGGAGATTAGCTGGGGCGAGTACAAGGTGCGGGTTCAGACCAAGCCATTGCGCATTGCGGTCGAAGGTCCGCAGGGCGGCGTGGTGCAGGAGTTGACGTTCCGTCCGGACGAGAACCAGATCACGTTTGGCTACAACAATGCTCCGGTTTATGGCATGGGGCCAGGCGCGCATCCGATGGACCGGCGCGGCGTGAGGGACATGATGCGCAACGGCGCGGGCGATAACTTGCGCATTTTTGGCGCGCGCAACCCTATTCCGTGGGTGATGGGCAAGGGATGGGGGATCTTCTTCCACGAGCCAGGAGGGCGGTTCGATCTCACGGGCGACGCCGGCATCTTCAGGCCGAGCGACGTTGCGCGCGGACAGGACCTTTTCCTTTGCATCTCACCGACACCGGCGGGACTTCTTCGGCAGTACGCGGAGATTACGGGATATCCGCACCTGCCTGCGCGGTGGACGCTGGGCTTTCAGCAGTCGCATCGCACGATCGACAGCCGCGAGCAGATTCTCGGCGAAGCAAAGACGTTTCGAGAGAAGAAACTGCCGTGCGAGGCTGTGATCTATCTGGGCACCGGATTCTGCCCGTCGGGATGGAATACAGGGCACGGCTCGTTCGTGTTCAACGAGGCAGTCTTCCCCGATCCTGAGGCGATGATCCGGGAGTTCCACGAACTGGATTTCAGGGTGGTTCTGCATGTGGTGAATCCACCGGAGAATCTTCATGGCAAGGTGACGGACACCGGGCTGGCTGCTGCGGTCCCGGGTGATGCGGCCAACTATTGGCAGCAACATGTGCCGCTGGTGAAGCTCGGCGTCGACGGCTGGTGGCCCGATGAGGGCGATATATTACCGGTCGACTCACGGCTGGTACGGAACCGGATGTACTGGGAGGGCGGCCGCATGACGACTCCGAACCGGCGTCCGTTTGCGCTGCACCGCAACTGTTATGCGGGCATTCAGCGGTGGGGCTGGCTGTGGTCCGGCGATACAGCGTCAACGTGGAAGACGCTCGAGACCCAGATCATGATGGGGATCAATGCGGGGCTGAGCGGAGTGCCGTACTGGGGCACGGATATTGGCGGCTTTGTGCCTACCAGGGAGTTCACCGCTGAGTTGTATGTGAGGTGGTTTCAGTTCGGCGCGTTCTGCCCGTCGTTCCGCTGCCACGGGAGGACATGGCAGTTGCGACGGCCGTGGGGATGGGACACCGGGAGCTATGGACCGTCGGAGATGGGGCCGAATGCGGCGTCGTTTCTGCCGAAGCCGGAGGACCTGCACAATGCCACGGTCGAGCCGATCTGCCGGAAGTATATGAACACGCGCTCACAGTTGATGCCGTACCTCTATTCGGCCACATGGGAGACGCACAAGACCGGGCTTCCGCTGATACGCAGCCTGGGGCTGGCGTTTCCGGACGATGAGGCCGCGTGGGCGACGGCGGACGCGTATCTCTTCGGGCCGTCGCTGTTGGTGGCTCCAATCTTTGAAAAGGGAGCGACGGAGCGGAAGGTGTATCTGCCTGCGGGAGGATGGTATGACTTCTGGACAGGCGCGCGGATGGAGGGCGGCAAGACTGTGACCGTGCCGACGGCGCTGGATACTCTTCCCCTGTTTGTGAAAGCGGGATCGATTGTGCCGACCGGGCCGGTGAAACAGTATGTGGCCGAACACTCGACCGAGCCTGTGCGGCTGACCGTCTATCCGGGAGCGGATGGAAACTTTCAGTTATATGACGATGACGGCCTGAGCTTCGGTTATGAAAAAGGAATGTTCTCGGCGGTCGACCTGAAATGGGACGATGCGACCAGGACCTTGCACTACAGCACCGCCAAAGAAGGACTCTTGCCGGCGAAGGAGCTGCTTGTTTCGCTCGCCGGGCAGGAACCGAAACACATTATTCCGCGCCGGCTGAGAGGCACTGTGCAACTTTGACTTTCGCGGCGACGTATTTAGAAATGTCATCTCCCATCTTGGATACAACAATGTATACTTCCGCACATCGGACAGCGATATATCGCAAGGAGCGCCTGATGAACTTCGTCATGCCACGTTTTGTTGCAGTCACCGCCCTCTGTTTCCTCTTCTCCGTTCCGCTTGTTCATGCGCAAGGAACGCTGGCGGATTACCAGCGCGCGCACGATCTGCGAGCGAAGGCCGAAGGCCTCGTGGTCAACACGCCGGGACAGATGAGCTGGATCGGGAAGTCGGAGCACTTCTGGTATCCGAAGACAGTGAAGGGTGGAACAGAATTTGTCCTGGTGAATGCAGACACAGCCACCAAGAAGCCTGCCTTCGATCAGGAGAAGCTGGCCGCTGCGATCTCCACCGCGACGGGGCACACCTATAGGGCGTTGAAGCTTCCGTTCGCGGAGAGGCCGAGACGCTTCGGCGGACGTCCGGCCGCGGGAGCGATCGTCACGACGGCTCCGCTGACGTTTGCCGATGACGAGACTGCCATCGAGTTTGGTGTGAGCGGATCGATGTACAAGTGCAAGCTGACGGATTACACCTGCGCGAAGACCGGCCCAATCGCAGAGGCTGCACGCGGGCGGCGCAACGCGGCGCCTGAGGATGACTCGCTCCTAAATCCGGATCTGGATCCGGAGGTGAGCCCAGAGGGACCTGGCGGCGACCCGGTCGATGGAATGGAGTATCGACCACCCGCTCCACAGGCCGGAGATGAGGGCCAGTTCAGTGAACGTGAGCGCCCATGCGCTCCGAACCCGCCATCGCCGCGTGAACGCTTTCAGCCCCGGCCCACTCGAGCTGGGGTTGGATCACAGATCCTGGGCCAGCTTCCTGCGCAGCCCGAAGACGTTTGCGCTTCATTCGACGGCAAGTATGAGGCGTTCGTTCAGGACTTCAACGTCTATATAAAGCCCAAGGGCAACCACCCGGCTTACCCGCTTAGCTTTGATGGATCGGAGAACAACTATTACACGCTGAGGTCGTTTGCGTGGTCTCCTGACTCGAAGAAGCTGGTGGCCTATCACGTGAGACCGGGATTCGACCGGCTGGTGACGTATATCGAGTCCTCGCCGGCCGATCAAAAGCAGCCGAAGACCACCACAGTTCACTATGCCAAACCGGGCGATCCTGTGGACATTGCCTACCCGGTACTGTTCGATGTCGAGAGCAAGCAGGCGACGGAGATCGATCACGCCCTGTTTCCGAATCCCTACGACATCAGCGAACCGGTGTGGTGGAAGGACAGCCGCGCCTTCACCTTCGAGTACAACCAGCGCGGTCACCAGGTCTATCGGGTGATTGAAGTCGACGGAAAGACGGGCAACGCGCGGCCCTTGATCACGGAGACATCGAAGACGTTTATCTACTACAGCAACCTGGGGCCTGGCCTTTCCGCAGGCAGAAAATACCGGCACGACGTTGATGACGGCAAGGAGATCATCTGGGCCTCGGAACGCGACGGATGGGAACACCTGTACCTGTACGACGGTGTCACCGGCAAGGTGAAGAACCAGATCACGAAAGGCAACTGGCTGGTTCGCAACGTGGATTACGTGGACGATGCCAAGCGGCAGATTTGGTTTGAGACGGGTGGCATCGATCCCAAACAGGATCCCTACTTCACTCAGTACTACCGGATCAACTTCGATGGCACAGGGATGACAAAGCTGACCGACGCTGACGGCATGCACACGGTGAGCTTCTCGCCCGATCGCAAGTACTACGCCGACACCTGGCAACGCGTGGACCTTGCGCCGGTCGCGCAGCTGCGCCGGACGTCGGACCAGAAGGTCATCCTGGACCTCGACAAGGGCGATACGTCGGCGCTGCTGGCGGCGGGTTTCAAATTTCCCGAGGTCTTCGTAGCCAAGGGACGCGATGGGAAGACGGATATCTGGGGAACGATCACCCGGCCGTTGCACTTCGATCCATCCAAGAAGTATCCGGTGATCGAAAATATTTATGCCGGACCGCAGGGTTCCTTTGTTCCGAAGACGTTCAGCGCCATTGCGCCGGACCAGGCGCTCGCGGAGCTTGGGTTCATCGTGGTGCATATCGATGGCATGGGCACGAACAACCGCTCGAAGGCGTTCCAGGATGTGGCGTGGAAGAACCTTGGCGATGCCGGCTTCCCCGACCGCATTCTGTGGCACAAGGCGGCGGCGGCGAAGTATCCGTACTACGACATCTCGCGGGTTGGAATCTTCGGCACCTCGGCGGGCGGCCAGAGCGCACTCGGCGCGCTGCTGTTCCATCCGGAGTTCTACAAGGTGACCGTCACCAATAGTGGATGCCATGACAACCGCATGGACAAAATGTGGTGGAACGAACAGTGGATGGGTTGGCCGGTAGGCCCGCAGTACGCTGCGTCCTCGAACGTGGACAATGCGTACCGGCTGCAAGGCAAGGCGCTGATCATCATTGGGGAGATGGACACCAATGTCGATCCCGCATCGTCTCTGCAGGTGGTGAATGCGCTGGTGAAGGCGCATAAGCACTTCGACATGCTCTACATTCCGGGCCAGAATCATGGCGTTGGAATTCTGGGGAACGAACACTATCGTGACGATTACTTTGTGCACAACCTGCTTGGCGTTGAGCCGCCGGATTGGAACAAGGTTTCATTGAAGGAAGAACCCGCAGAGAATCGAGAGACTGAATGAGCAAGGTGAGAAGAAACTTCGCGTGGATCGGGATGCTGGCGCTTCTGATCGTCGGCTGGCAGACGGCGGATGCGCAGTACCGGCAACAGCCTGGGCGCTCCATCGGAACAGTGACGACGCAGGGCAAGCTGATCGTTCTGACACTGGACGAAGGTGTGCTGGGTAAGGCTAATCTCTTCAACCTGGAACACCACACTCTGCGGTTTACACCGGCCGGTTCGGGCTATCGCGTGGAGAATGTTGCGTCGCAGTGGGACTCCGACTTTGGGACTGAGATGTCGGGAAGCGCAGCGAGCCTGAAGGGCTTTGCATTTCCCTTCTCCGGCAAAACCTGGAACACATTCTCGGTAGGTATGACGGGCTCGATTACATTTGGCGAGCCGGTGGCTGCACCAACTGGCCGGCGACCGGGGGCACCGAACCGAGGCGGCGGACTCTCTGTCGACCGGTTTGCGGAATTAGCGCAGGCTGCTCCGGGGTTCATCAACACCGTTCCGGCGATTAGCGTGTTTTTTAAGCCGCGCATGTATGGGAAACGTTATCTCAAGGAGATTGCCGACCGCGCCGTCGTGACCTGGAGCCTGAGTGAGCCGTTTGGTGGCATACAGGATATGAGCTGGACTCCGACGGTGAACCGCTTCCAGGCGGTGCTATATAAGAACGGAACGATCGAGCTCAATTACGACGAGGTTCATGCTCAGGATGCCGTCGTCGGCGTCTATCCAATGGTGAACGGCGGAAAAGAGAAGACGATTGCCTCGATTCCTGGGACTGGAAGTGCGGGGGCTCCGCCCAGTCTGGATATCCGGAATCTCAAAGTATCGGCTGTCGACGGCCTGTTTTTGAAGGTGGCGATAGACACTCGCGGCCCCGCACTGCCGGCAGATGATCCAGGATTGGCAGGTGTGACCTATCACGTGTGCCTCAACCGGGTGAAACCGACTGAAGATTGTGGGGAAGACGCCGATGCCGAATGGACTGTTCTGGCTGGGGGTGGACGCCGGCGAGGAAGGAACGCTGTAGCGCGCTACTTTGCATTTGGAGAAGGTGTGCAAGCCGAGGTGAAGACCGAGGGAAACAGCTTGGTCCTCCAAGGCACACTCCCCGATGGATTCAAGGCAGGAGATCAGATATTCGTATCGGCTGCCGTCGATAAGGCGGGAACAGCGAATGCCGTGTCCAGCGTCTCGCCGCGCGCGGTGAAGGTTGCAGGGATTGCAA
>DATCFM010000033.1:0-38667 GCA_036509515.1 Acidobacteriaceae bacterium | reverse complement strand
GGTGGTTGGTGAGGCAGGGATTAGGGAACAGGGATTAGGGATTAGAAATGAGCGGAGCGGCGGGAGGGTGGTGCGGCCGATGCTGGGGGTGAGGCGGGCGGAGGTTGAGGCGTTTTTGCGGGCGCGGGGGCAGGCGTGGCGGGAGGATGCGACGAATCGGGATCTTTCGCTGACGCGGAACCGGGTGCGCCATGAGTTGATGCCGGTGTTGCGCGGGTTCAATCCGGGGGTGGATGTGGCGCTGGCGCGGCTGGCGGAGATTGCGCGGGATGAGGAGGCGTTCTGGCAGGCGGAGGTGGCGCGGGTGTTGCCGCAGATTCTGCTGCCGGGGAGGCCGGTGCGGGGCGGTGGACGGGCGGTGAGCACGGTTAGCGGCGAGCGCTCGTGCGCGGTGGAGATTGAGAGGCTGCGGCCGATGGCGCCGGCGCTGCAGAGGAGAGTGATGCGGGCGGCGGCGCGGTCGATCGGGTGCAGGATTTCGGCGGAGGAGACGGCGAAGTTGCTGGCGCTGGCGGGGTTGAGCGATGGTTCGCGACCATCGGCAAGGACCCACCTTAGCGACGATAAGACCGTCGCGAAGATGGGGCACCCGGACTCGTGGCTGCTGGGAGATGGAAGGGTGAAGGCGAGGGTGGGAGCGCGGCTGGAGCTGGGACGGGGGCTTCGTGCGGAGCGCACGGCGCGGGAGGTGCAACTGTCGGTGAGGGATGCGTCTTTCGTTGCAACAGGGGAGAGGAAAAACTGAGAGGGGCGGGCCATCTGGGGGGTAAAATCAGATAGAGCGCCCTTTCAGGATGAGCTGTGCCCGCCGAGGCAGTCTGGTTTGCACCTTAAAGGCGCTTTTGCCGTCTAAGAATTGAACGGCGTTGTAGCAAGGCAGGGCCGGTCGTTGGCATGAAACCCGGGCATCGGAACAGGGTGAGCGGGCAGGGTTGGGCGTAGCAGGAAACGAGGAAGCAGATTGAATTCAACCATCAAACATCTCTTGATTTGGGTACTTACGGTGGGCTGTCTTCTGGTCGGGTGGCGATTCGTCGTCACCAACATGAATCCAGCTCACGATAAGGCGATCAGCCTGACGGAGATGCAGAACGATGCCGACGCGGGCAAGATCTCCGAGGTGACGATCAACGGCACCGAGGCCACCGGCAAGTTCAAGGACGGCAAAGAGAGCTTTCACACCACGATTCCGGCGAACTATCCGGACCTGTACAAGGACCTGATCGGCCATGGCGTGAACGTGACGCAGAAGGACCAGCAGGGGACCCTGTGGCTGAACATCCTCTTCCAGATTGCGCCGATCGTGGTCATCCTGGCGCTGTTCCTGTTCATGATGCGACAGATGCAGAGTGGCGGCAACAAGGCGATGAGCTTTGGGAAGAACCGCGCGCGGTTGCTGTCGATGCAGCAGAAGAAGATTACGTTCAAGGACGTGGCGGGCGTCGATGAGGCCAAGGAAGAGCTGAAGGAGATTATTGAATTTCTGCGCGAGGCGCAGAAGTTTCAACGGCTGGGCGGAAGGATTCCGAAGGGCGTGCTGATGGTCGGGCCTCCGGGCACGGGCAAGACGCTGCTGGCAAGGGCTGTGGCCGGCGAGGCGAATGTTCCGTTCTTCTCGATCTCGGGCTCGGACTTTGTGGAGATGTTTGTGGGCGTGGGCGCGAGCCGCGTGCGCGATCTGTTTGAGCAGGGCAAGAAGAATGCGCCGTGCATTATTTTCATCGACGAGATTGACGCTGTCGGACGGCACCGCGGAGCGGGCCTGGGCGGCGGACATGACGAGCGCGAGCAGACCCTGAATCAACTGCTGGTCGAGATGGATGGATTTGAGTCGAACGATGGCGTGATCCTGATTGCGGCCACCAACAGACCTGATGTGCTGGATCCGGCGCTGCTGAGGCCGGGGCGCTTCGATCGCCGCGTGATTGTGGACCGGCCGGACATTCGCGGGCGCGAAGAGGTGCTGCGCGTGCACTCGAAGAAGGTGCCGCTGTCGGAGGATGTGAACCTGCAGGTGTTGGCGCGCGGGACACCGGGCTTCACGGGCGCAGATCTGGCGAACATGGTGAACGAGGCGGCGCTGACGGCGGCGCGGTTCAATCGCAAGTCGGTCCACATGTACGACTTTGAGGTGGCCAAGGACAAGGTGCTGATGGGCGCGGAGCGCAAGTCCATGCTGCTGAGCGAGGACGACAAGCGCGACACGGCCTATCACGAGGCCGGGCATGTGCTGGTGGCGGCCAAGCGGAAGCATTCGGACCCGCTGCACAAGGTGACGATCATTCCGCGCGGCATGGCGCTGGGCGTGACGATGCACCTGCCGGAGGAAGACAAGCATACGGTGACGAAGGACTACCTCGAGACGCAGCTGGCCATTTTGATGGGCGGACGGTGCGCGGAGGAGATCTTCATGAACCGCATGACGACCGGGGCGGGCAATGACATTGTGCGCGCGACGGAGCTGGCTCGGAAGATGGTTTGCGAGTACGGGATGAGCGATCTTGGGCCGCTGACGTATGGGAAGAAAGAAGAGCAGATCTTCCTGGGGCGCGAGATTGCGCAGTCGCGCGACTACTCGGATGAGACGGCCAAGGAGATCGACCGGCTGGTGAAGAAGTTTGTCGATGCGGGGTATCAGTCGGCGTACAAGATTCTGGAAGAGAATGGCGACGTGATGCACCGCATGGCGACGGCTCTGCTGGAACGGGAGACGCTGGATGCGATGGAGATCGATCTGCTGATTCAGGGCAAGGAGCTGCCACCGGCGAAGTCGCCGCTGGCTGCCGCCGATCCGGACGATACGCAGAATGTGCGCGTGCCGGAGAAGGGGCGCAAGCCGGGCTTCAATGAGGGCGCGCCTACGACGGCGTAAATCCTTATTGCAGGATGAAATTAGAGAGGCAGCCTATGCGGCTGCCTCTTTTGTTTTTTGCCGGCGATTTTTTACTGGCGCGGGTTGGGATTGCTTACTGCGGTGTCATGCCGATCGATTGCATCCATGTATCCACGAGTTGAGGCCATGCGGTGACGGGAAGTTTGGTGCGACGGAGGCCGAAGGCGTGGCCTCCGTGCGGATAGAGGTGTAATTCGGTGGGGACGCCGGCGTTCCTGAGCGCGATGTAGTAGGAGAGCGAGTCGTCAACATTGTCCACGTGGTCGTCTTCATTCTGCAGAAGGAAGGTGGGCGGCGTGTTTCGCGTTACGTGGAGGTGAGGGTTGAGGACGAGATCGCGCAACGCGGATGGAGCATTGTTTGGCGGAAGGGTGAAGGAGTTGGTTTTACTCTGGCCGGCGTCGTAGCCGGCGGCCCCGTAGGAGAGATGGCCGGGGTAGATGGCGACGGCGAAGTCGGGGCGGCAGCTCTGGCGGTCGGCGGCGTCGATGGGCGAGTAGATGCGGTGGTCGTAGTGATTGCTGATGGCGGCGACGAGATGGCCGCCGGCGGAGAAGCCGAGCACGCCGATCTTGTGCGGGTCGATGTGGTCTTCGGCTGCGTGGAGACGAAGAAGGCCGAGCGTTCGCTGCGCGTCTTCGAGCGCCATCGGCGATTCAGGGTAAGGGCCGGACTTGGGATAGAGAGCGGGGTTGCCGGGCACGCGGTACTTGAGCAGGATGCAGGTGATGCCACGCGGGACGAGCCAGTCGCAGACCTCAGTGCCTTCGAGGTCGATGGCGAGCATCTGATAGCCGCCACCGGGGAAGACCACGACGGCTGCGCCGGTATTTTTGCCGCTCGGCGAGTAGATGGTCATGGTGGGGCGGGTGACGTTGCGAACGCCGGTGACGCGGCGGCCAGCGATGAGTTCGTGGGGGCCGCTGATCTCAACGGTTTCCGGGCCGAGGACCGGAGCCGCGTCGGGGATGGTGCGAGAGTCACCTGGCCAGATGGCGAGTTGCGTGTGGCCGGGTGTGGGGCGCCAGCCGCTCTGTTGCGGACAGGCGTTTGAGGCGGCGAAGAGGCAGACCGCCAGAACGAGCGAAGGGGAGGGGAGGTTCATGGGAGACTCGCGGTGTGGAGTGAGTAACGAGGTGTGGCGAGTCTAGGCGCGGCGGCTTGAGGATTGTCTGTGCAGGCGCCTGAAGAACCAGCGCGGTTAACGCGCGATGGTCAGGAACCCAGGCTATAGAGAGCGGCGCTTTCTACGCGAGCCCGTTCCTTGCGATCACGTCCTTGTAGAACTCTCCGGAGAGCTTCACTGTCCGCTTTTGGGTTTTGTAGTCCACATACGTGATGCCGAAGCGCATGGCGTATCCATCGGCCCATTCGTAGTTGTCGATCAGGCTCCACAGAAAGTATCCCTTTACCGGAACACCCTCGTCGATTGCGCGTTGTAACTGCGACAGGTAGCTGCGCAGAAAGAAGACGCGATCCACGTCCAGCACTTCGCCGGTTGGAGTCGGAACGTCCCAGCTCGCTGCGCCGTTTTCGGTGATGTAGATATCTTTCACTCCCCAGAGTTCGTGCAATAACTTCGGAGACCAATACATTCCACCCGGTCCTAACTGCAGCCAGCCGGCGGCCATGCGCGGATAGCTTCTGGGCATGTCGAGCACCTCGTATCCGGATGAATCCTTGCTGGCGCGCACCCACGTCGGCTCGTAGATATTGAGTCCCACAAAATCCATCGGTGAGCTGATGATCTTCATCTGCTCGGCAGTAAACTTCGGCGCGTCTGCACCAAGGCCTTTCAGATAGAGATCGGTGTAGCGGCCATCCATCATCGCCGTTAGGGATCGCGCGTTCTCCTCGCGATAGGCGATACGAGCGGCTGCAATGTTTTCTGGCGTTTCAATCACCGGAATTGTGCTGACAGCGTTGTCGGCGATGCCCACCCTGGTTCCGGCGCGCCCAGCTGCGCGCACCGCCTGCACGGCCAGACCATGACCCAGCAGCACGTTGTGCGTTACCTGTGCCACCTGGGCGTTGGTCAGCTTGAGTCCGGGCGCGTCCGACCCGTAGCGGTAGCCTTCATCGACGAACGTGGTGATCTCACTGATGGTGATGAAGTTTTTCACGCGGTCGCTAAGGTGTCTTGCGGCAACCGCCGAGTAGTCCGCAAAGGCCCTGGCCGTGTCCTGGTTCTGCCAGCCGCCTGTTGTCATCAGCGGCTGGGGAAGGTCCCAGTGATAGAGCGTGCAGAACGGCTCGATGCCGGCTTCGAGCAGAGCCTCGAGCATGCGATCGTAATAATCCCAGCCGCGCGGATTCTGCGCTCCTGTTCCTGTGGGAAAGATGCGCGGCCATGCGAGCGAAAACTGATACGTCTGCACGCCCAGCTCGCGCATGATGGCAATGTCTTCGCGGTAGAGATGGAAGTCATCGTCGGCGATATCGCCGTTGTCGCCCATGTAGGTGTTCTTCTTCACCCGCGAGAAGGTGTCCCAGATGGAAAGACCGCGGCCATCTTCTTCTGTTGCGCCCTCGATCTGGTAAGCCGATGTGGCTGTTCCCCACAAAAATCCTTTTGGAAAGGTGCGGTTGGTGGGGGAGCATGGCTGCACTCTGGGAGCTGCTGTACCCGTCGCCGGAAAGGCAGCGACACTGGCCGACAGACCAAGCAGCCGGGCAAAATTTCTACGGTTAATGTGATTTGGCATTGATCTTTCTAGTGGCCCTCAGGAGATGGCTGGCAGCCTGGTGTGGAGGCGGGTGAAGACGAAGTGGATGAGGTCGGGACTACAGTAGGCCGGTGGCTTGGTGAAGAAGAGTGGTTTGGACGCGAGGAGGCTTGAGGAGACGCCGGGCCAGGCTTGCGTGAGGGATTCGAGGGTTGTGCCTGAGGGCAGGATGAGGGCGTCAGTGCGATCGAGGTAGCGAAGCGCGGAGGGCTTGAAGTCGGCGATAGAGGGGTCGAGGACCGAGAGCGAGAGATCGGGCTGAAGGAAGCGGAGGATGCTGTTGGATTCGATGATGGTGTTTTCAGCGCCGGCGAGGAGCTTGCGGATGCGGGGCATGGCTTTGGCGAGCTGGCCCTGGCGGGTGCGGACCCAGAAGACTTTGGCTGCGCCGGCGGCGAGGAAGCGCGAGGTGTCGGTGTCGGTGGCGGGGTCGCGCTCTTCGCTGACGGCGAGAGAGTGGTCGGCGGTCTGGCAGTCGCAGGGCTCGCCGTTGGCGGAGCAGACGTTGTGGCCGAACTGCGTGATCTTGATGGCGGTCCAGTTGAATTCAGGCAGAGCGGCGATGAGGCCGGCGACGACGCTGGTCTTGCCGATGTTGCGGGTGTGGCCGCCGATGACGAGGAGCATAGGAGTGTGTTGGTCGAGTGAATAGTGAGTAGTGAATAGTGAATAGAGCAAAAGCAGAAGCAGATTCCCTGCGGGAATGACAACAAAAAGGCAAAGGCAAAAGCAAGAGCAGGTCTGATCGAGTTTTGAGTTTTGAGTTTTGAGTTGCGAGTTTCGAGTTGCGAGTTAGGGCTAAGGCTATTTGAGGCGGCGGAGGCGGGCCAGGGAGCGTAGGTATTCCGTGCGGGGTTCGGCTGGGGTTCCTGCGAAGATCTGGTTGGGGCCGGTGACTTCTTTGCCTGGGTAGACGCCGGATTGGCCGCCGAGGATGACGCCGGGGCCGATGTGAACGTGGTCGCCGAGGCCGACCTGGCCGGCGATGGTGACGTTGTCGTCGATGGTGCAGGAGCCGGAGAGGCCGACCTGCGCGGCGATGATAACGTTGCGGCCGATGCGGCAGTTGTGCGCGATGTGGACAAGGTTGTCGATCTTGGTGCCGCGGCCGATGCGGGTCTCACCTAGCGCGCCGCGGTCGATGGTGGTGTTGGCTCCGATCTCGACGTCGTCTTCGATGATGAGGCTACCTTGTTGAGGGAAAAGGAGATGCTCGCCGGTGGAGGGGTTGCGGGCGTAGCCGAAGCCGGTGGCGCCAAGGACGGCGCCGGCCTGGACGATGACCCGATTGCCCAGATGGACACCTCCGCAAATGGTGGCATTGCTGGAGATAAGGCAGTCATCGCCGACGATGACACCGGCTTCGATAACCGAACCAGCCGCGATTCTGGTGCGCAAACCGATGGTTGCGGATGGATGGATGATGGCTTGCGGATGGAGGAGCGGCTGGTCGGATTTTGAGGCGAAGGCCTTGCCGACGAGGGCCATGGCGTAGCGGGGGTCGGGAACCCAGAGGACGCGGGGATCGCCGGAGGCGAGGCCGCCGCGGCGGGCGAGGATGGCGCCGGCGTGGGATTCGAGGGCGCGGTGGAGGGTGGTGTCGTCATGGGCGAAGACGACGGTATCGGGAGCGGCGTCGTCGAGGGCGGAGACGCGGTGGAGGATGGTTTCCGGAGCGTCGAGAGGCGGGGAAGCTCCGACGAGCTGGGCGAGCTCAGGGAAGGTGAGTCGGTTTAGGTGACGTGGTTCCAAGTGACATTCCCTCGTTAGTTCAGGAAGGCATACCCCAGGGGCTAAAGCCCATTTCTCTCTATCCAGCCTGAGAGACCCGAGCAGACCCTAGGCTAAAGTCTAGGGCTACCAGCCTCGGGGTACCTAGAAGCAAAATCATTTGCCGTGCCGATTACGTAGAGGCTCTCGTGTCATCCGTACAGGTTCTCCTGTCCCTGGGGGCGGGTCTTCCAGCGGCGGTGGACCCAGAGCCATTGTTCAGGATACTGGCGGATCGAGGACTCGAGGGTTGCTGTGAAGAGGGCGGTGTTGGCGAGGGCGTCGGCTGTGGGGTCGGCGGTGCGGGTGAGGGTGAGCTCGGGGCCGAAGTGGAGTACGTAACGCTGCTCGCGGGGCTCCCAGATCATGAAGCCGGGGAGGACGGCGGCGTTGGAGTGCTGGGCGACGCGGGCGAGGCCGGAGGCGGTGCAGGCGGGGACTCCGAAGAAGGGCACGAAGACGCCCTGGGGCGGCGTCATATTGGTGTCCATGAGGATGCCGACGGTCTCGCCGTGGTGCATGGCCTGGAGGAGGCCGCGGGCGAAGTCGTCCTTGGGGAGGACGCGGTTGCCGTGGAGGCAGCGGATGCGATTGACGAAGGCGTCGACGAGCGGGTTGTCGAGGCGGCGGATGACCATGCCCATGGGGTAGCCCATGAGCGAGTGGAAGAAGCTGGACAGTTCCCAAGCGCCGAGGTGGCCGGTGAGGACGAGGACGCCGTGGCCTTTGGCGCGGGCGGCGAGGTAGTGATCGAGGCCCTCGTAGCGGAAGAATTTTTCGGCGTCCTGGCGGGTGGCGCGGGGCATGCGGCAGAACTCGGCCAGCTGCCAGCCGAGGGTGCGGAAGAGGGTGCGGAGGATGCGGGTGCGCTCGGCGAGGGATTTTTCAGGGAAGGCGAGGGAGAGGTTGCGCAGGCCGACGCGGCGGAGGCGGGGGAGCAGATGCCAGGCGAGGCTGCCGATGGCGGCGCCGGCGGCTCGGGCGAGAGGGCGGGGAAGCAGGCCGAGGAGGGCGAGGAGCAGGCGGAGAGCGGCGTATTCCAACCGTTCGCGGAGGGAGGCGTGCTGCGGCGGCGTGGCCTGGGGATCGTCAGTCAACGCTCTCAAGTGTACGCAAACCAATTGCGGGAGGCTGGCCGATGGCTACGGCGACGTCGCAGGTTGGAGACCCGGGCATTGAGGTGGACCGAACTGCGGGTCTCTCCACTGCGCGGGACATGAGACGTCCCGCTCCGGTCGAGATGACAGCGCTCGTTTTAGGTGGATGTTTTGGTGCTCTGGACAGAAACGCAGATCCTCCGCCTATGGCGAAGGATGACAACCCAAAAAGCGGAGGATGACAACTGGAGCAAAGGCTGACAAGAAGGAGCTGCACAGAAATAAAGAGGGACGGCCGAAGCCGCCCCTAAGGATTCCAGTTCGCACTGCTTGTCATTCGTTGAATGGGGCCCCTGAAGCTATTGATTAGCTTTCGATGTGACGAAGTAACGCGCGACGGTGCTGACGAAGTGGCGCGCGTTAGCGGGGACGGGGACGGTGCCGTGCAGGACGGTCCGGAAGGGGATCGGGTGGCCGTATTCGGCGGCCATGTCGTCTTCATTCTGCGAGACGACGGTGCCGTCGAGGCTGAGGCCGGCGAAGAGGCCCTTGCTGCGGGAGTAAGTGAGGAACTCAGCGTTCAACTTCCAGTCGGTGCCGGCTGCGGCGTTGCGACCGACGGGGCCGGCAGAGGCGGCCGCGTCGCCGCCGATCTTGAACTTATTCTTCAGCATGTCTTGCAGACCACGCCGGTTCATCGCAACCAGCACGAGGTCGGTGGACTGGCCGCCGATCTGCCAGCCGAAGCTGCCACCCTGGAGTTTGACGAAGACAGGAGCGCTCCAGCCGCGCGGGGTGCGGCAGGTGGCCACGCCCTGGCCATACTGGGCTCCAATCACGAAGGCACCCTTCTTGTAGCTGGGTACCACGACCACGCAGGAGGCGCCGGCGAGGATCGACTGCGGGATGCCGCGGTCGGGTGTGGCCATAATCTGCTGTAGAACCTCGGCGGCGTCGCTGAGCCGGTCGTTCATCTTGTCCATGTCGGCGGCGTGCGCGGGCAGCAGCCCGGCAAACATGGCCAATCCACATAACGTTCCAAGTACTTTCTTCATTTCACACCTTTCAAAACTTTCAAAGCTCGGTTGCGACCAATCGCGGGGGACCTGAACTGTTCTCAAGTCCTTCAGATGGTTGGATTACCCTTTGAGGTTGCAAAAAAAAAATGGGGTTGCGGGAGAGCCGTTTCCGGCAGTCCCGCAACCCTCTTCTCCCAGGTCTGTACTGGGAACACTGTTGCAGGATGAGGCGGTTGCCGCAAGAGTACTGAGGGCTGTAGACCTTTGGAAGTAGGAAGTAGGAAGTAGGAAGTAGGAAGTAGGAAGTAGGAAGTAGGAAGTAGGAAGTAGGAAGTAGGAAGTAGGGAGCAGGGAGCAGGGAGCGGGAAGCAGGGAGCAGGAAGCAGGAAGCAGGGCTTTTGCGCCGGGTGCGGGGCAAACTGCAGGTCTCTCCGCTCCGGCGCTTCGCGCCTCCGGTCGAGATGACAGATCGATGGAGGTGCGCGCGGAAAGCAGGTCCCTCGCTGCGTTCAGGATGACACTATCGATTTGACTTGGTTCGCTAAGGTGATTGGGGTTACTGGCTGGAGCGCTCTTCGATGGCGCGGAGGGTTAGCTCTACGCGGTTGTGGGCGCCGGTTTTGCGCAGCATGCGGCCGAGATGGGCTTTGACGGTTGCTTCGTCGATGCCGAGAACTTCGGCGATGGCGCGGTTGGAGCGGCCTTCCATGAGCAGGCCGAGGACCTCGAGCTCGCGCGCGGTCATGCGGCTTTCCATGCGATCCGCGCCAGGAGGGGCGGCCGCGGCGGTGGTGTTGCCGCCTTCGATCAGCTTGGCCAGCACCTTGCGAGGCGCCCAGACGGAGCCGTCAAGCACGACTTCGAGGGCCATGCGGATCTCGGCTTCGCTGGCGGTCTCGGCCAGGTAGCCCTTGGCTCCGGCGCCAATGACAGTCTCGATCATGAGGGGGTCGAGGCCTTCGCCGACGACGATGATGCGGAGCTGGGGACGCTCGCGGCGCAGGCGGCCGATGATCTCGGGGAGGGCTTCGGGGCCGCCGCGGGCTTCGAGCATGAGGACGGCGAGATCGGCGGTCGAGCCGGCCTTCTCGATCTCCAGCGGAACGGGAAGCATGCCGGGCAGCTCGGAAAGGATGGCCTCCATGCCGACCAGCCGAAGCGGATCAGAGGCGACTACACCGATGCGAACTGGACCTTCAGCCGTGGTCATTTGCGCTTTGCCTTCTTCGTCAAGTGCTCAGGCCCGGGTTAAGCAATCACTTTACAGCTTGGGCAGAACGATGCCCTGCTGGCGCTGATACTTTCCATTGCGGTCGCCATAGCTTATCTCACAAGGCTCATCGCTTTGGAAGAAGAGTATCTGGCAGAGTCCCTCATTGGCATAAATGCGGGCCGGAAGCGGGGTGGTGTTGGAGATCTCAAGCGTCACGAAACCCTCCCACTCCGGTTCAAACGGCGTTACGTTGACGATAATTCCGCAGCGCGCGTAGGTGCTCTTACCGACACAGATGGTGAGAACATCGCGCGGGATGCGGAAGTACTCGATGGAGCGGGCCAGCGCGAAGGAGTTGGGTGGAATGATAACGCTTAAGGCTTCGACTGACACGAAGGACCGCTCGTCGAAGTCTTTGGGATCGATGATGGCGCTGTTGACGTTGGTGAAGATCTTGAACTCGTTGGAGACGCGGAGGTCGTAGCCGTAGGAGGAGAGGCCGTAGGAGATGACGCCGTCGCGCACCTGCTTCTCGCAGAAGGGCTCGATCATACGGTTCTCTATCGCCTGCCGACGGATCCATTTGTCGCTTTTGATCGCCATGAACTTGCTGGGCGCCCGGCGCATATTGCGGCACGAACGCCTCCTTTCTGAGATGTTGCTTTACTTTGAGCGTACCGCAAAGTCCTGTGCAGCCGTTTGACAACGGAAAACGTCGTACCTACCATCAGGCCAGCGGACTCATGTTTGCGCTGGTTGCGAATGCGAGCGGAAAAGGAAGGCGACCCCCGGATGATCAAACAGGACCTGGTTCAACGAATCGTCGAACGTACAGGGCTGCCCCGCACCAAGGCGGAGATGGCGGTGGATGCCATCTTCGAGGGCATGAAGAATGCCCTGACCAACTCAGACCGGATTGAGCTGCGCGGCTTTGGCGTGTTTACGGTGAAGCCGCGAAAGACCGGCGTGGGGCGGAATCCGCGCACCGGCGCCGAGGTGAGCATCTCGCCGGGGAGCGCGGTGCGGTTCAAGCCGGGCAAAGAACTGCACATGCTGGGGTAGGAGCTTGGGGGCATCCTGTGAACCCACGTCTCAGAATCGAGACGTGGGGCACCCAGATTATCGACAAGGCTTACATGAGGTGGAGGGCGTCGACGTCTACGGTGACGGCGCGGCGGGGGATGCCGGTCTCTTCCATGAAGGCGAGCATGGAGCGCAGGAGAGCGCCGAGGGCGTCGCGGCGCTCGGATTTCAGGAGCAGGTGGTAGCGGTAGATTCGCTTGAGGCGTGAGATGGGCGCGGGCGCGGGGCCGAGGACGCGCACGCTCTCGGGGCGATTGGCGGCGAGCCACTTGCCTAGTTGGGTCGAGATGGCGAGGACCTCTTCGAGCTGGTCGCTCTGGATGAGCACGTTGGCGAGCGCGGCGAAGGGTGGGTAGCGCATGGCGCGGCGGAAGTACATCTCGCGCGCGGCGAAGCCGGTGTAGTCGTGGGTCTGGGCGAATCTATTGACGTAGTGATCGGGCTGGTAGGTCTGTACGAGGACACGGCCGGGCTTGTCGCCGCGTCCGGCGCGTCCGCTGACCTGCGTTAAGAGCTGGAAGACGCGCTCGGCGGCGCGGAAGTCAGGGAGGCCGAGCGCGAAGTCAGCGCCGACGACGCCGACCAGCGTGATGCCGTGGATGTCGTGGCCTTTGGCGATCATCTGCGTGCCGACGAGGAGATTGATTTCGCCGGAGTGGAGGCGCTGGAGGAGGCGCTCCATGTCGCCGCGCGTGCGGACGGTGTCGCGGTCCATGCGGCCGAGGCGCGCGCCGGGGAAGAGCTCCTGCAGGCGCTCTTCACCCTGCTGCGAGCCGGCGCCGAGGAAGAAGAGGTGTTCGCTGGAGCATTTGGGGCAGATCGAGGGGACGGTGCGACGGAAGCCGCAGTAGTGGCATTCGAGGCGGGCACCGACTCTCGCGGGGCCGCTTAGATCGTGTTCGTTGCCGGGCTTGTGATAGGTGAGCGAGATGGCGCAGTTTTCGCACTCGATCTTTTCGCCGCAGGCGCGGCACATGACGACGAAGCTGTAGCCGCGACGGTTGAGGAGGATGATGACCTGCTCGTTGCGGTCGAGGGTGGTTTGGGTTTCTTGGATGAGTTGCCGGGAGAAGATTTGTTCTTGTCCTGTCTCTCGGAATTCGGCGCGCATGTCGATCATTTCGACGGCGGGGAGCGGGCGGGCTTCGACGCGCTCGAGGATTTCGATGCGGGCGTAGCGGCCGCGCTCGGCGTTGTTCCAGGATTCGAGCGAGGGCGTGGCGGAGCCGAGGACGACGGTGATGCCGAGAAGTTTGGCGCGCATGACGGCGACATCGCGGGCGTGATAGCGCGGCGTCTCCTCCTGCTTGTAGCTGGAGTCGTGCTCCTCGTCGACGAGGATGAGGCCGAGTGCCGGCATCGGCGCGAAGACGGCGGAGCGCGTGCCGACAACGATGCGGGCAACGCCGGAGCGGATGCGATGCCACTGCTCGGCGCGCTCGTCGGGCGTGAGCTGGGAGTGGAGGAGCGCGACCTCCGAACCAAAGGCCGCGACCATCTGCGCGGCGGTGGCGGGGGTGAGGCCGATCTCGGGAACGAGGAGTAAAGCGGATTTGTTATTGGATAAAGCCCGCTGCATGGCGGCGACGTAGACGGCGGTTTTGCCGGAGCCGGTGATGCCATAGAGCAGGTGCGGACGGAAGCCGCCGGGGTTTTGGGAGTCGAGGTTCATGGCCGCGACGATGGTGGCGAGAGCTTCGGTCTGGGCTTCGTTGAGCGTGTGCTCGTGGGCGAAGCGCTGGCCGTGCATGCTGAGGCTGGTGACGTGGAAGGGTTGGGCGGTCTCTTCGAGACGGATGAGGTTTCGCTTGACGAGGGTGTTGAGGGTGGAGGCGGAGATGCCGCGGCGCTCGAGGCGTGAGCGGAGTTCGCGGAGCAGCTCGCGGCCGCCGCAGCCTGCGAGCTCGGCCATGACGGCGAGTTGGTTGTCGTTGAGCTTGGGCAGGCGCTTGGTTCCGGCTGACGCTTGTGGTGATTCGGACAGAAATGCAGGTCTCTCCACTGCGGCTTCGCGGCGCGAAGCCTCCGGTCGAGATGACACATTTTGAGTGGTCTGGTCACTGCCAGAACCTTCGGCGAGTACGGCGATGGTTTCGAGGCGGCGGGCGTCGCGGACTTCGGCGAGGGGTTCGCGGAGGAGCCAGCGTTTTTTTGTCATCGCATCGAGGAGGGCTTTGTTGGCTCCGGTGGCTCCGCGGATGGCGGATGTTTTTGCGGGCTCGCCGGTTTCGAGGTAGTTGAGGACGGCGTACTCGCGATTCTGGTCTTCGACGCTGAGACGCGAGCGGCGCGAGGAACCTTTCACTGCGCCTTCGTAGAGAACGCGGCGGCCCTGCTCAGCGATGCGATAGATCCAGTGGCGGCGGACTTCGGCGGTGAGGGGGAGCATGCCGCGCAGGACCTCGCCGGGCGGAGCGCAGTAGTATTGCGCGATCCAGCGGGCTAGCTCGAGGAGTTCGGGGGAGAGGAGTGCGGTGTCGTCGAGGACGCGCTCGATGGGTTTGAGTTCGACTTCGGGGGGAGGGGGGGTGTCGTGGAGAGCGACGACGACGCCCATGAGACGCTGGCCGCCGAAGGGGACGAGGACACGCGCGCCTACTTCGGCGAGATGGCTGCCGAGAGAGTAGGTGAAGCTGCGGTCGAGGGGGACCGGCAGCGCGATGTCGGCGTAGAGGGGCACTCGTTTAGCTTATCGTCCGCTGATGTTGAACTCGCGGTGTGCACCGATGAACCCACCCATGCCGACGATAACGCCGTCGTTATGAATGGGGCACCCGGGGAGTTCCACAGGTTTCATATCCCCAAAGGAAATCTTCGTTTAGGCGGCGCTGATCCTTCGGCGCAAAGAAAACGGCAACGACGATGAAAAGGGGAGCAGAAAGGAAGATCATGCCAAAATAATCGAACGGGTTGTATTGCGGATTGGGGTGGATTGCAAATGCCCGGATTACATACAAGCTGATATTGCAGACGAATAATGCACAAGCGGAAATTCGCAGCGACCAGATGCTGAATAGAAAGAGGGGAAATGGGGCGACGAAAGTCAACGCAAGCGCGAGCTCAGACGGTTTCCGATAGTCGAGTATCAGCGAGGCGATAGCCCCCCACGCTGAGAGTCCGAGGCTAACGGTTCCGCCAGCGATAACCAGAAATCTTG
The DNA here is from genome assembly GCA_036509515.1 of Acidobacteriaceae bacterium. Lineage (GTDB taxonomy): Bacteria > Acidobacteriota > Terriglobia > Terriglobales > Acidobacteriaceae > Granulicella. Next base: position 23,709 of record DATCFM010000033.1, on the reverse strand, counting down.
CGATATTCATTCGTCTCTGTCCCCTCGTCATGTAGTTAGTCCTCCCGAATCTGAGATCTTGCTCTGACCTGCTTTCGCCAGCTCTTGTGTGAGCTTTTTGATCTCTTTGGCGGCGGCTTTACGATCTTCGAGGAGTTTTTCGATGCGTGCGGGGACGTCGGTGCGGCTGATGGTGAGGGCGCGGGCGACGGTGTCGAGGAGCGCGTAGTCGTTGCGGGCGGCGCGGATGGCGCGGAGGCCGCAGAGGAATTCGATGCGCCAGCCCTGGCGCACTTTTTCTATGCGGCGGAGCATGATGGCGCCGATGGCTCCGGTGTTGGAGACGTGGGTTCCGCCGCCGGCGTTGAACTCGACGCCCTGCATCTGCACGATGCGGAAGGGGCCTTCGCGGTCGGGAAGTTTGCGGAGATCGCCGCGTGCGAGCATCTGCTCGGCGAGCGGGCGCTCGACCCAATGCGTGGATAGAGGCCGGCCTTCGAGAACGATGCGGTTGGCTGCTTCTTCGACTTGTTGCAGGTCGGCTTCGGTGAATTTGGCTGGAGGCTCATCTGGACCTTCGCGGAGGGCGAGGTCGATGGTGGAGCTTTCGGCGCCGAGGTGGAAGGAGACGGTGCGCGCGCCGAGCTCGCGCAGGAAGATGGCGGAGAGAAGATGCTGGCCGGAGTGCTGCTGCTCGTGATCGGAGCGGCGGTCGAAGTCGATTTTGCCGGTGACTTCGGCGCCTTCGACGAGCGGCTTGCGGATGAAGTGCCAGACCTCGCCAGTATCGTCTTCCTCGACGCGTTCGACGGGGACCTCAAGCTGCGCGCCGCTGCGGGAGACGGCGGTGAGGGTGCCGGTGTCGAAGGGCTGGCCGCCGCCTTCGGGGTAGAAAGCGGTGCGATCGAGAGAGAGTTGCCAGAGATGGGCGCTGCCGGAGGCTTCGTTACTTTCTTTGGCTACGAGGCGGATGTCGGTGACGCGCGCCGCGAACTCGAGGATCGCCGAATCGTAGTAGAGGCGCTGGGTCATGCTGGATTGATGATATGCCGCTAGTGCGCGTGGCTTCCGCGGTAGGCGAGGTCTATGTGTCGGGCTTTCAGCCCTCTGGTTTCTGGGGCGCTGTGACCTGGGGCTGCGGATCGCGAGCGGAGGGCTCGCGTGTCCTTCACCCCAGGCTGGTATGCTGCGCGCCGTTGGCGCTTATGGTTTATGTCTAGTGCGGCAGGATGAGGAGTTCGAGAGAGCTGGCTGCGTTGGCCTGGTGGAAGACGGTTTCGGTGGCTTTCTGGAAGTCTCCGGGTTTGGCTTTGGCGATGTCTTCGAAGACCTGCGGGTTGCGGTCGACGAGCGGGAACCATGAGCTTTGAATCTGCACCATGATGCGGTGGCCTTTGAGGAAGGTGTGGTTGATGTCCTGCATAATGAAGTTGATGTCGGTGATTTTGCCGGGAGTGAGGGGTTGCGGATCTTCCCAGGAGTTGCGGAATTTGGCGCGGAAGGGTTCGCCGCGAATCAGCATCTGATAGCCGCCGAGAAAGACGGGCGGCGCTCCGGTAACGTGCTTGCCTTCGGTGGCTTCGCCGGGGGCTTTGTAGTCTTCGGGGTAGACGTCGATCAGCTTGACGATGAAGTCGGAGTCGGTGGCGGTGGAGGCGATCTTGAGATGGGGCTTGATCGGGCCGAGCACGGTAACGTCTTCGGTAAGCGGCGCGGTCTCGTAGACGAGCACGTCCGAGCGTCGCGTGGCGAAGCGCTGATCTTCATCCATGTAACGCTGCGGAACGTCGGGGCCGGTGACGTAAGGGACGAACGGCACGGGATGCGCGGGGTCGCTGACGTAGTCGTCTTTGCTGGCCGGTTCGGTGGGTGCGGTCCAGCCGAGGCCGTTGTTGGGCTCGAGATAGAGGGTCTTCGCTACGGCGATTTTTGGCGGCCAGGCGTCGTATTTTTTCCAGACGTCGGTTCCGGTCTCGAAGGTGTAGGCCTTGGGGAGCGGCGTCCAGGGCAAGTCTTTCAGCCAGTGGTTGAAGAAGGGGGCTTCGATGTTGTCGCGATAGAAGGTGGAGGGCTCGTCGCCGAAGCTGATGTCGCCGAGCTTCGCGCCTGTGCCGCGGGACCATCCACCGTGGACCCAGGGGCCTTCGACGAGCGTGTTTTCGGGAGCGTCGGGACTTAGCTCGTCGATGGCGTGGAAGACCTTGACGGGGCCGGCGAGATCTTCGGCGTCGAACCATCCGCCTACGTCAAGCACGGCGGCCTTCACTCTGTGCATGTGCGGAGCGAGGTTGCGAATTTGCGCATAGTTGTCGTAGGTGTCGTGGATGACCTGATCGTGGAAGTAGGGATTGGTGCCGCCGGCGGGCGAGTCGAGATGCGCGAGCGTTCCCATCTGCAGGTAGAAGGCGTACATGTCCTTGGTGGGGAACTCGAAGGCGCTCTTCGGCGCTTTGCTGAGCGGATTTTTCTGGGGAGCGAAGAAGGGAGCGTAGAAAGCGTGATTGGCATCGAGCATGAAGGCGCCACCGTGATAGGCGTCGTCGCCCATCCAGAGATCGATGATGGGCGCTTGGGGGCTGGCGGCTTTGATGGCGGGATGGCCGTCTTCGATGCTGGCTGCGGTGTAGAAGCCGGGGTAGCTGATGCCGAGGATGCCGACCTTGCCGTTGTTGGCGGGAACGTTTTTCAGGAGCCAGTCGACGGTGTCGTACATGTCGGTGGATTCGTCGATGCCTTTGCCGTCTTTGGCGGGCGTCATCTCAAACCATGTGCCTTCGCTCTCCCAACGGCCGCGCACATCCTGGCAGACGAGGATGTAGCCGTCGTGAATAAGGGTCTGGTTGCCCGTGACGTGCGGCTCAATGATTTTGTTGTCGTAGTTGGCGCAGCTGTAGGGCGTGCGCGACATGAGGAAGGGATAGGGGCCGGGGTCTTTGAACTGGCCGGCGATGGGGGTGTAGACGACGGTGTAGAGCTTCGCGCCGTCGCGCATGGGGATGCGGTACTCGTGCTTGGCGTAGTGCGTGCGGTAGAACTCGGCCATCTGGTGACGCTGGTCTTGCGGCGATGGTTGCGGCGAAGGTTGCGGCTTCGGCGACGGCTTCGTCTGCGCCTGCGCGCCGATCGCGACTGCTCCGAGTGCAAGTCCGAGTTCAAGCGCGACTGTGGCTAACAGTCCCCACCCTTTGATCATGCGTACTATCCTCCAGAAATCCCTCAGGGATTGTATCTGCTGAGTGCGAGTGTGTTGTGTTCAGGCGGCGGCGAGGTCGGTTGGGCGGCGGCTGCTGAGGCGAAGGACGAGACGCTCCAGTACGAGACGTTTGTCGGCGGGCGAGGAGCGCAGTTCGAGATCAGCTTTGGCGATGAGTTGCAGCGCGCGCGTGAGCTCGCTGCGGTCGCGATAGCGGCGGGCTTGCGCGATCAGTGCGTCGGCGGCGAAGGGCGCTACACGAAAGCCCGGCCATAGAACCTGCCACATCGCTCGCTGGTCCTTTACCTGGCGCTCGTTGAGCACGAGCATCTGGCGGAAGGTTTTGGCGAGCATGAAGATGTGTCCGATGGCGGCGTCTTCGCCCTCTTCACTTGCGTTGAGCAGGCCTTGAAGGAGAGCGACGGCGCGGGGCGCGTCCTTGAGGCTGATGGCGTCGGTCAGATCGTAGAGGCTTCGCTGCCTGGCGGCGGAGACCATCGTTTCTACATCGCCGAGCTCGACGGTCGAGGCGGATTGCGCTTGAGCGTAGAGCAGGAGCTTGTTGACTTCGCTGGCGAGCATGAGCATCTCCGCGTTGAGCGAATCTACAAGCTCGCGAGCTGCATCATCGCCGAACTTTATGCTTTGGGCTTCGGCTTCGCGGAGAACCCAGCGCACGGCGTCTTCTTCGCTGACGCGTTGCAGCTCGACGACCCCGCAGACGTCGCCGAGGGTTTCACGAATGCGTTCGGCGCGGTCCTTGTCCTGCATGTCCATGGTGCGGAGATCCTGCGGGAGGCGGATGTGGTCGGCGACGAAGAGGAGCAGCGCTTGCGGGTTGGGGCGGCGAAAGTAGTCGTCGATGGCGGCGAATTCTTCTTTCTTCTGGCCGCGGCCGTAGAGGGTTTTTACGTTGCGCAGAAAGAGAACTTGAAACGGCGCCATGAGCGAGGGCGTCTGCGCGAGGTCGAGTGCTTCGAAGATAGAGGTCTCGGCGAGATCGAGATCGTGCAGGCAGAAGTCGCGGAGATCGCCTGGGGCGAGCGCTTGGAGCACACCACGGCGGGCGCGCTCGAAGAGGAAGGCTTCATCGCCGAGCAGAACATAGCCGGGTCTGCGCGCGTCGCCGCTTATCTCTTTGAGGAAGCGGTCTACGGCCGCGAAACTTTGCAGGCCTGCGGTGGATGTGGAATCGGGCGCGGAGGTAATCGGACTCATTGGAAGGACTCCAGCATGTCGCTTACCAGCGATTGCGCGAAGTCATGGGACATGCGGCGGACGGCGGCGCCGTCTTCCTGTACGAAGCCGGAGAGGTCCTGCGTGGACTGGTATTGCTCGCGCCAGGCGAAGGCGTTGTTGCGGTAGAGGACGGCGCCGTCGTGGCCGACGAGCTCGACGCTTGCGGTGATGGTTACGAGATAGCTGGAGGTTTGGCCGCTGGTGGCGTCGTAGGTGAGCGGCGTGACGGACTGAGTGAGGATTGTGCCGCGCAGGGTTGCATCGGCGGGCTGCGCTGTCGGCTCTACATTGCTGCGCACGCCGGTGAGGACGCGATAGCGGGTGCGCGTGTTGAGCTCGCGGACTACGGCCTGCGTGAACGCTGTCTCCGTGTTGTACGCCTGCACTTTGGACTGGAAGATAGGTACAGCCAGGGTGCGCACGCTGGCGGGGACGTGCGTTGCCGCGCCCACGCGCTGGTAGCCGCAGCCTGTAGAGGCGACGGCGAGCCCGAGTGCGAAGGCGCAGATCAACCTGCTCATTGCGGATTTGTGCTCGACTGGGTAGGCGGCTGGGCTTCGCGGTTGACGTCGACGTAATAGTAGTCTGTGTCGACGGCGAGCTGTGACGGCTCCTGGGTCCAGGGCATTGTCTGCCATGCGGTGGTGGTCGGCGTGATCTTTGTCCAGTGCTGCGCGTTGCCGACCTCGATGGGCATGGCAAACGCTGGTTCATCCGCTTTCCAGCGATAGCCGACCGTCTGCTTCGCGGGATCGAAGTGCAGCTCGAGGACGGGGATAGCGGCGTGGCGAAGGTATTCGTTGAAGAAGGGCGTTAGGTTCATTCCGGTGCGGTCGTTCCACCACGAGACGACGTCCTCGGTCATGATGTTCTGATATTTGAAGTGCTGATAGAAGTCATGTATGTCGGCGAACCACTTCTGGTCGTTGGCGATGACGCTGCGCAGGGTGTTGAGCATCAGTGCGCCTTTGAAGTACTGGTCCTCGGTGGGTTCGGCATTGGTGCCGCGCGGAGCGACGATCGGCCGCATGTTGTGGATCTTGGGCTTCAATCCGTTGACGTACTTGATGGCGTCGGCTTTGCCCCAGCGATATTCCACATAGAGGGTCTCGAGGTAGGTGGTCCAGCCCTCGTGGATCCACATGTCGGAGGGGTCGGCGGCGGTGATTGAGTTGCCGAACCATTCGTGTCCGCTCTCGTGGATGATGATGAAGTCGAATTTCATGCTGATGCCGACGCCGGCCCAGTCGCGGCCCAGGTAGCCGTTGGTGAAGTGATTGCCGTAGGAGACGGCGGTCTGGTGCTCCATGCCGGAGTAGGGGACTTCGATGAGCTTGTAGCCGTCCTTGTCGAAGGGATATTCGCCGAAGTAGTGCTCGTAGGCGTCGAGCATGGTGGGGACCTGCTGGAACTGGATCTTTGCCTTGGCGAGGTCTTCGGGGAGTGCGTAAAAGTCAAGGGTGGTTTTCTGCCGCGTCTCTTTGTTCACATGCAGGCCTGACCAGTGCTGGTACTCGCCGATGTTGAGCGCGACATCGTAGTTGTTGATGGGGTAGTGCACGTGCCAGCGCCATTCGGTGTAGCCGTCGCCGAGATCCTTGGTTCCCTGGAAGCGGCCATTAGAGACGTCCATGAGGCCGTTGGGGACGGCGATGTCGATCTGCATGCCGTCCTGCGGTTCGTCCTTCCATTGGTCTTTGTTGGGCCACCAGATGCTCGGGCCTTCGCCTTCGCAGGCGGTGGTGATCCAGGGCTTGCCTTCCTTGTCCTTATCGAAGGAGAAACAGCCGAAGCGGCCCTGGGTGACAGGATGGCCGGAGTAGGCGAAGACGACATCGTAGGTCTTGCCCTTGCGGAGCGTTTCGGGGAAGTCGATGTAGAGAGCGCGCGTGTCGGGGACGCGGTCGTAGTGGAGCGGCTTGCCCTTGAAGGTGATGCCATCGATGTTGAGAGAGGGCGCGAGATCGATCTGGATGCGCGTGCCGTCGGCGAGCATGCGGAAGCGGATGGTGTTGGAGCCTTTGATGGTTTGGGCGCCGGGATCGACGCGGAGCTTGAGCGCGTAGAAGAGGAGATCGTTGTTGGCTCGATAGGGGCCATAGCTGCCGCGGAGCAGGTCGTCTTGGGTCGGCGGCTTGAGCTGATCGAATCTGCGTGCGCGCTGCTGCCTGGCCGCCGCAGAGCGCGGCGTCGTGCTTGTGGTTTGCGCGGCAGATTGCGGGCGCGCGGTTGTGGCACAAAATACTGTCAACAGCAGCAGAGCAGGGCAGATTCTCTTCATGACACAAGAGTATCGCGGCCGGCGAGGTTTCCGTCTACAGCTAGCCTATCTTTGGCCGCACACAAAAAACCCCGACCTGTAGAGATCGGGGCTTTGGAAGAATGCTGCTGACAAGTTAAGTTGCAGCTAGGTAAAGAGGCCGTTGAGGCCGTTGGGGAAGAAGACGCCTGTGGATTTTGCGCCTGCGGTTGCCGCGCCACCGCCGGTAACGATGTTCAGCACCTGCGTGGTGGTGCGGGCGAAGGCGATGACGTTGGTCTGGTCGGCATCGACGATGGTGGTCGCGTTGACGGAGGCGCCTCCGGCGAGCGAGTAGGTGGTGTTGGTGGTGAGGGGAACGTCGTCGCCGTAGGTACCGGAGGGGTAGGCGGGCGTTGTGGGGGCGACAGCTTTAGACAGGCTGGCGCGGAGGGCGGAGATCTTCTGCGTGTAGCCGATGAAGCCCATCGAGCCGTCAGGATCGAGGGCGTTGATGGTTGTACGGATCATGCCTGCGTGGTAGGCCTCGACCGCAAGAATGCTGGCTGCCGCAGCCAGGTAGCCCTTTCCCGCGGAGGTTGTGCTGATGAGCGGGGCAGCCCCGTGATAGGCCGTGACGCCGACATCTTCGAAGATATAGGCGCCGACCAGGAAGTTGGCATCGCTGGCGTAGGGATTGAAGCTGGGCCCAATGCCGGCCGCCATGGCCAGCGTGTTGAAGGAGCCGCTGAGGTCGATCTGCGGCTGGGCGACAGCTGCCGAGCCGAGGGCTTTCTGAAGGAAGAGTACGTGCTTGCCCTCTTCGACGGCCGTTTCCACGGCGTAACCGGCGACATAGGGCAGCGCGAACGGAACCTTGGTGCCGGCTGCCGGAGCAACGACGGTTCCCTGAGTTCCGACGCCGGTGATGGGAATCTTCGCTCCGCCTGCCGATATGGTCAGGCCGGCGCCGACGTCAATGGTAGTACCGAAGGCGGCGAGGTAGTAGAAGTTCGCCTCGAGGTATTCAAGATTGAGAGCGAAGTTGAGGATGTCTGCGTCTGTGTAAGAGGAAACGGAGGTCGCTGCCTTCGCCTTGGCGGGAAGGAACGCTGCGGCCAGCGCAACGGCACCGCCGCCCATGAGCATGGCGCGACGGCTGGCGATGATGTTATCGAGTTCTTGTGTGTCCTGGTGCGTCTTTTGGGATGCCATGTCAATTGTCCTTAGCTCTCTAGTTTTAGCTCTGGGTTACGGCGATTGCGCCGTTGAGGCCATTGGGGAAGAAGGCGCCGGACTTGACGCCGGACCCTCCGCCTGTGCCGTAGACGATGTGCAGCACCTGATCCGTGGTGCGAGAATAGGCGAGCGCGTTGTTGTCGGCTGCGACGACGGAAGTTGGTGTGACCGTGGTGGCCGGGGTGGTCGTTCCGGTGGGGACGGTCAACATGGTTTCAGCGCCTCCGCCGACGGAGGCCCGCAGCGCGGACACCAGGTTGGCGTAGCCGAACTGAGGATAGTTCGATGAACCCTTGGTGGTGGCGTTGGCTGTGATGGTGGTGCGAACGTAAGCCGCGTGGTAAGCCTCGACGGCCATGATGCCGGCCGCGGCGGAGAGGTAGCCCGCTTTAATGCCCGCCGTGCTGATGAGGGGAGCAGCGCCGTTATAGGCTGTGACGCCGACATCCTCGAAGATAAAGGCGCCCAGGAGGAAATCGTCGTAGTTGTCGAACGGATTGAAGGTGCTGGCGATCTTGGCGGCGCTAGCGAGCGCGTTGAAGGAGTTGGTGAGATCGATAGCGGGGCGGGCGACCGCTGCGGAGCCGAGGGCGGAGCGGAGAAAACGAACGTGCTCCTGCTCGTCGTAGGCGATCTCGTTGAGGATGTTCTGTTGTGCCGGCGCGAGGCCGGCGACTTTCGTTCCGCCAGTCACGGTTCCCGGATTGGAGCCGGCGTCCGCGCTGGCAAGCCCGGAGCCGGTAGCTGCATGGAGATAGAATTCGGCTTCGAGGTATTCGAGATTGAGTGCGAAGTTGAGGATGTCGGCGTCGGTGACGCCGGTCGATGTGGGCGGCATCTTGGCTCCATCGTCGCCGCAGCCAATCACAAGTGTTGTTGCGGCAACGCTTCCGGCACCTGCCAGGAACGTTCGCCGCGAGAGGGCCCTGTCGATTATTGTGTCTAGTTTCACGATACGTCTCCTGGTTTCCGGTTAGGCGCGCGGGTTATCGCTCGCCTGTTCTGCTAAGGGGTACGCGAATAGCAGTCGACTGGATTGAGGAGAGATGCAATTGAGGGAGAAATGTATTTTGATTACACGCTCTGCACTGGAAGCAGCATCAAATCGTTTGCGAGCGAGACCTCGCGCTGGATGAAGGGCTCGGCATAGCGAACGCCCGCAAGCAAGCCGAAGTGGCGCGCGGTGGCGAAGGTGCGCTCGCGGATATCGTCTTCGGGAACGAAGAGGCCGGCGCCGGCTGGCTGCGTTCCGTATTGGGAGCGGTAGGCGAGCAGCGATTCGAGGCGCGTTTCGATGTGCGGCGTGATGTCGACGACGAAGGTGGGACGAACGTCGGCGTAGAGCGAGGCGTAGAGAATTTTGTAGGGGCGGTGCGGTTCGCCATGCTCGGGTGGGAGATCGAACTTGGTTAAGCCTGCGGCGAAGCAGGCCTCGTAGCCAAGGGTGGAGGTGGTGTAGTGGTCGGGGTGGCGGCCCTGCCAGTAAGGAAGGATGACGACGCGGGGGCGCAGACGGCGGAGGACTGCGGCGATCTTCAGGCGGTTCTCGCGCGTGTTTTCGATGTTGCCGTCGGGCAGATCGAGCGCCTCGCGATGGCTGACACGAAGGATGCGGGCGGCTTCAGCGGCTTCGCGGGCGCGGTCTTCGGCTGTGCCGCGGGTGCCGGATTCGCCGCGGGTGAGATCGAGGATGGCGGTGCGCCAGCCGAGGGACTGCTGGACGAGAAGGGTGCCGCCGCAGGTCTGTTCTACGTCGTCGCGGTGGGCGGCGATCGCGACGACGTCTACCGTGATCTGCGAAAAGGCATCTCCGGCAGGCATGGCGATCAGTTGGCGCTGTTGGTCAGCGCGTCCATGTAGGCGACGTCCAGCACGGTGCCCTGGATGGTGAGGTTGGTATTGTCGAGCTCTTTGCCGAGAGGGGGCGTTGTGCCTGTTGCCGGATCATCCGGGTTGGTGATCTTGCCGCCTGTGTAGAAGGCGTGAATCTGGCCGCCGTAGGCCGTGAAGACCTTGTGGAACTGTTGCACCCAACAGAGGCCGGTGAGGTCGCCGTAGTAATAGAGGTTCTGATTGGTGTTGGGATAGGGAACGGTCGTCGATCCACCCGGCGTAACGTTGGGGACGATCTGTGCTGTGCCGACAGGGCCTGTTCCCAGGTTGACGGCGGTCAGGCAGTTATAGTTCTGGCCGGTGGCCGCGCGCTCGCCGCTGGCGCACTGCTGTGAGCCGACCCAGAGAGTGTTGTCGTCGGCGAAGAGCAGCTTGGTGTGAGTGCCGTCGGAGATGGAGATGGGTTGGGAGGCCGCGTAGGTGCTGAGGTTGATGGCTGTCAGATAGCCGGTGAACAGGCCGTCGGCCCGGGGCGTTGAGCCCAGGGTTCCGTCCGCGCCGAGGCTGTAGAGGGACTGGCCGGCGACATAGAGTGTGGTTCCGTTGGGCAAGGCGACGGTTGCTCCGCCGGGGATGGGGATGGGGTTGGGAGCGCCGAGATTTAGAACCGGGGAAGGAGCCGAGGGGCTGAGTGGATCGACCGCCGGGATCTTGTCGATGACCAGCGCGCCTTCCTGCAGCACACTGACGCTGGAGGCCTTGCCGCCGCACTCGGGACCGCAGTTGAGGACGTAGACGTTGTTGCCGTCGACTGAGAATGTGGCGTTGGTGGGGCGGTCATAGGTGCCGGGAACGGGCACGACGCAGAAGACGGGCAACAGCAGCGGCTCGCAGTCCACCGAGCCCGGCGGAACGACGGGATTGCTGGACGCGGGGAGCTTGATGATGCGATAGAGCGTGTTCGAATTACGCACCATTGCGAGGATGACTGTGACGCCCTGATTGACAGCGACGCGGTAGACGTTGGGGAGGTTCAGGTTGAAGTTGCCGCCACCCGTGGCGAGGACGACCTGTCCCGTGTTTTCGGAGGCTGCGGCATACACGGCGCCGTCATCAGCGGCCGATACCGAGGCCGGATTGGGCGGGAAGGCGGCAGCGGTGCCCATGCCCGCTTCAGTGCTGTAGTTGACGCCGAGGAGCTGCCCATTGGTGGCAGAGAGTATATAACCGTGGGTCTGCTCCGGGAAGTTGAGGATGGTGGTCGGATCGGGCGCGGAGACGCCGGCGATGGGGAAGGCTGGCCTGGTGTTCTGAATGTTGCCGCGCAGATCGTGCTTTGCGTCCAGGATCACTGCGCCGCCCGAGCTTCCGCCATTGGTGTAGGTGGCCATGACGCGCTCTAACAGCTGGCTGGGCGGAATGGGGCGGCCGGCGAAGTTGAACTCCGGCACCTTGTAGAGCGTGTGGCACGCAGTCAGCGCCAGGGTGAACGCGGCCAGAAAAATGCCCGCGATAAGCTGGGCTGCGAACCTGTGATTCTTCAACGTGAACGACTCCGGGCGGGGCTGCGAGAGGTGCATCGATACAGCCTGCGCCAGCCCAAAGTATAGCAAAGCGGCGACGACACTCGGGGACGGGGACCGGCGTTGCAGCAGCACCAGTTAGCGTGCTGAGCGGTATACGATGGGACAAAGGCTCAGGGGCGGGGAGATCGATGGCGGCAGCGGCAGACAGGCTCTTTGGCGGCAAACCGGTGTTGTGCGATGGGGCGATGGGCACAATGCTGTATGGCTGCGGCGTGTTCATCAACCGCTGCTATGACGAGCTGAATGTCACGCAGCCGGACACGGTGCGGTCCGTCCACGAACAGTATCTGCTGGCGGGCGCGGAGGTGGTGGAGACCAACACGTTTGGCGCTAACGCGTTCCGGCTGGAGCACTTCGGGCTGCGCGACAAGGTGCGGGAGTTCAACCTGGCGGGCGCGGCGATCGCGCGGCAATGTGTGACGGCGAGCCGGGAGAAGCAGGGGACGGAGGCCTTCGTGGCGGGGGCGGTCGGGTCGCTGGGGGTTCGGCTGGAGCCGTTTGGCACGCTGAGCCCGGAGATCGCGCGGGAGGCGTTTGCGGGGCAGATTGCCGCGCTGGCCGAGGGCGGAGTGGACCTGCTGATTCTTGAGACCATGATGTCGCTGGATGAGGCGGAGCAGGCGATTGCCGCGGCGCGTGAGGTGGCGCCGCATCTGCCGGTGGTGGTGCTGATGACCGCGGATGAAGAGGCGAACTGCCTGGATGGAAGCACGCCGGAGCATGCGGCGCGGCGGTTGACGGCGGCCGGGGCGGACGCGATTGGATGCAATTGCAGCGTGGGGCCGGCGACGGTTCTTACGGTCATCGAACGCATGCGGCCGGAGACGACGCTGCCGCTGGTGGCGATGCCCAACGCCGGCATTCCGCGCAACGTCGAGGGCCGGAATATCTACCTGACGTCGCCGGAGTATCTGGCGAGATTTGCGCGGAAGCTGATTCGTGCCGGAGCGGCGTGGGTGGGTGGATGCTGTGGAACGACGCCCGCGCATATTCGTGCGATGCGGTCGGAGATTCGCGCCATGCAGGCGCAGGATCAGGGCGAGACCTCGGTTAAGGGAGTGGTTGTGGCGGAGGCGCCTTCGGAGCTTGAGGTTGAACCGGCACCGCTGGGCAGTCGTTCGGAGATTGGGCGGCGCATTGCTGCGGGCGAGTTTGTTCATCTCGTGGAGATTGTGCCGCCGAAGGGCTTCGATTGCTCGCGCGAACTGGCGGGGGCGGCGCTGCTGGCAAGTCGCGGAGTGCATGCGATCAATGTGCCGGATTCGCCGCGTGCCAGCGCACGCATGAGCGCGCAGAGTTTGTGCGTGCAGATTCAGCAGAAGGTCGGCGTCGAGACGGTGCTGCACTACACGTGCCGCGACCGCAACATTCTGAGCATCCAGAGCGATCTGCTGGGGGCGGCGTCGATCGGCATCAAGAATATTCTTTGCCTGACGGGCGACCCGCCGAAGATGGGCAACTATCCGGACGCGACCGCGGTCTTCGATGTCGACGCGATTGGGCTGGTGCGGATTGTGCGCGGACTGAACCATGGGCTGGATATCGGCAGGAATTCGATTGGTGGATCGGCCGGCTTTACGATTTCGGTTGCGGCGAACCCGGGCGTGCCGGACATCGAGCACGAGGTGCGGCGCTTTGCGGCGAAGGTTGAGGCGGGCGCGGAGTTCTGCATTACGCAGCCGGTCTTCGATCAGCGGTTGCTGGAAGAGTTTCTGCGCCGCATCGAGGGCTTCCGCATTCCGGTGATCGCGGGCATTTGGCCGCTGACCAGCGTGCGCAATGCGGAGTTTATGAAGAACGATCTGCGCGTCTCGATGCCGGATGCGGTGCTGGCGCGCATGGCTTCTGCCCCGAACAAACAGGCCGCTCTGGCGGAAGGGCTGGCGATTGCGCAGGAGATGCTTGCGGAGGTGCGCGGTGCGGTGCAGGGCGTGCAGGTGAGCGCGCCGTTCGGTAACTTTGCGGCTGCGGCCGAGGTGATCGGGCTGGGCGTTGGACTGGGCGAGGAGGTTGGCGTCGATGCCTAGTTTTCCACCCCAGCCCGGCAAGCGGGCCGACCCCGGTAGTTTTGAGGAACAGATTGCGGAGCTGGAGAAGCTCGTGGATCAGCTCGAGCGCGGCGACCTGACGCTGGAGCAGAGCGTGAGCCTGTTCGAACGCGGTGTGCATCTTTCGAATGCGTGCAAAGCGCAGCTTTCGAGTGCGGAGAGCCGCATTCAGGTGCTGCTCGACCCGGAGCAGAAAGGGCCGGTGCGGGTGGAGGAACTGGCGCTGGCGGTGGATGAGGGCGAAGGCGATGAGGAGCAGGAGTTAGAGGACGACGAGGAAGAGTAGGATTCGCGTATGAAGCAGGACATCCACAAGCTGGCCGATTGGATTGAGAAGGTGACTCGCGAAGGAGTTGCCATCGAACGCAAGACTCTTGCGTGGAAGTCTGCCGAGGCCGAGAAGGTCGATACAAACAAGCCCTCGCAGAGAAACGCCCATTAGTCACCATACTGACCTACAAACGTACCTCAGCGGCTGAAGCCGCGCCCTGACAGGGTTGCTTATGGCACGGCTAAAGCCGTGCCCTTAACAAAACGACCCGTAGTTGGCGCCATCGGATACTGTAATCGCTGTTATTTAGCTAGCGGTCGCGGCTGGTGACGAAGCCGGGTACCCAGAGCAGAGCTCGTTTGCAGTCGCTTTCGGGAAGCTCGGCGATGGACTGGCGCGCGGCTTCGGCGTAGGCGCAGGCTGTGTCCATGGCGTAGGCCAGCGATTCATGGCGGTGCAGGATCTCGATGATGTCTGCTCTGGTTACGGTAGCGAAGCGGCGCTCGGCGAGGACGGTGCGAATCGCCTCGCGGTCTGCTCCCGTGCCGCGCTCGAGTGCGTGGATGACAGCCAGGGTGGCCTTGCCTTCGCGCAGATCGGAGGCTGCCGGCTTGCCGAGGCGGTCTTCATTGGCGGTGAGGTCGAGCACGTCGTCGACGATCTGAAACGCGAGGCCGAGGTTGCGGCCGTACTCGCCTAGCGACTCTTCAAAGGGAGCATCGCCGGGCGCGGCGGCCGGCGCGGCGAGGACGGCGCCCAACTGCATCGACACCTTGAAGAGGCAGGCCGTCTTGCGATAGATGAGGTCGAAGTACTCTTCTTCGTTGATGAGGTGGCCGAGCTTTTCCATCTGCAGGAGCTCGCCTTCGACCATCTGCTGCGTGAGCGAGATGAGCAGGTCGAGGATGCGGAAGTTGCGCTCGGCCAGCGCGGTCTGGAAGGACTGCATGTAGAGCCAGTCGCCGGCGAGAACGCACTTGGCGTTGCCCCAGGTGGTGTTCGAGGAAGGACGGCCGCGGCGCGTGTCGGCTTCGTCGATGATGTCGTCGTGCACCAGCGTGGCGGTGTGCAGCATCTCGACGACGGCGCCGAGGCGGATGCGCGATTCGCTTTCGCAGCCGAGGGATTTGGCGGCGAGCAGAAGCATCATGGGGCGGATGCGCTTGCCTCCGCCCGCGATGAGATAGGTGGCGATGTCGGTGACGACGCGTACGGGCGAGGCGGATTGCTGCGAGAACTCGCGCTCGATGGCGGCGAGGTCGTCGCGCAAAAGGTCGAAGACCTCAGCAGCCGTCGCGATGGAGACAGGACTCACGCTGTCAATCAGAGTAGCAGGTGGAGACCGGAGAGAAGGTCCGAAGACCCTCTGTTTCATCTCGGGTTTCGCCGGGTTGTATCTAATTGGAACGGAAGTTCGTGAACTGAAGGTCGACACCCATGTCCTTGCCGCGGAGCATGGCGATGATGTCCTGCAGGGTGTCGCGATCCTTGGAGGTGACGCGCACGGTGTCGCCCTGGATGCTGGCCTGGGCCTTCTTTTTCGAGTCCTTGATGGTGGCGACGATCTTCTTGGCTACCTCGGAGGCGATGCCCTGCTTCAGCTTGATCTTCTGGCGCACGCTGGAGCCCGCGGCAGGTTCGACTTTCTCGTATTCGAGATTTTTGAGCGAAACACTGCGCTTGACCAGCTTCTGCTGGAGGATGTCGATGACGGCCTTCAGGGTGTATTCGTCCTGGCTGGCGAGCTGAATGATGTCATTGCCTTCAAGGGCAATCGTCGACTTTGAATTCTTCAGGTCGAAGCGCGCGTTTACCTCTTTGCTGGCCTGGTCGATTGCATTCTTGACCTCCTGCACATCCACCTTGCTGACAACGTCGAAGCTTTGATCGGCTGGCATAGTTGTGTCCTCTAGAAAATCTTTCTTCCGCGAAGGGTATTATCGCGCTGTTTGCGCGGTGGGGAACAGCGTGTGAAAGTTGGCGGTCGTCTGGGCGGCCAGGTCGAGCGGGGAGACGCCCCGGAGCTGGGCTACGAATTTACCCGTCAGGGCTACGTGCGCCGGCTCGTTTTGTTGTCCGCGGAGAGGCTCGGGGGTGAGGAAGGGAGCGTCGGTTTCGACGAGGATGCGATCGACGGGCGCAGTGCGCACGATCTCTTGGATGGTGGTTGATCTGGGGTAGGTTACGTTTCCGGCGAAGGAGAGATAGAAGCCGGCGGCGAGGGAGCGTGCGGCCTGATCCTGGTTACCGGAAAAGCAGTGCATGATGCCGGGGAGGCCTGTGGGCGTCCAGTGCTGTGCGAGGAGGGACAACAGATCTTCCCAGGCGTCGGCAGGGCCGAAGCGGGCTTTTGCGGCAGGCGTGGCGAGCTCAGAGGTGCGGCAGTGGATGGTGATTGGCTTATGTGCTGCCGCGGCTATCTGCAGCTGGGCGATGAAGGCGGCCTTCTGGGTCTCGATCTCGGGGTTCTGCACGTGGTAGTAGTCGAGGCCGATCTCGCCGATCGCGAGGCAGCGCGGGTCACCAGCCAACTCTTCGAGTTTGGCGAGCGCGTCGGGAGTGGCTTGATGCGCCTCCTGCGGGTGGATTCCGGCGGTGGCGAAGATCTTGATGACCTGCGGGTGCGCGTGGGCCAGCTCCAGCGCACGATTCATCTCCTGCGGGCCTTCGCCGATGCCGATGGCTAAGAGTGTGTCTACCTGCGCGGCATGGGCGTTGGCCAGCACCTGCGGCAGGTTCTCGTAACTTTCCAGATGGCAGTGCGAATCGACCCACATTCTCTGTATACGATGCGGGAATTCGGCGGAGACTTCAACTGCGGAGGGGTTTGGCGGTCCGGGGTAGGATGCAGTTATGGGCGAAGACCTGCACAGTTCACGCGTGTTCCGCTTCGAGGCGCTGCCGGTGCGAAAGAACCAGAATGGCAGCGAGAGCCGCGATGTTCTTCGCGGGCAGCTTCCCACCGGCGAACAGGTGGCTGTGCATGAGTCGACGCAGCCGGCCGGGATTCCGCCGAACCCGGCGCACCGCATTGAGCATACTGAGATCATCTGCATGCGCGAGGGTACGCTGGAGTTTCAGCACGACGGCGTGACGGAGCGAGCATCGGCAGGAGATATTCTCTTTGTCGCCAAAGGGACGATGCACGGCGTGCGCAATGTGGGCGACGGGCCTGCGGCGTACTTCGTGATTGCCATTGGCGGCGACACCAACCGTAAGCAATCAACTGGCATTTGATTTTTGAAAGGCAGGCGGAATGAGCACACGTACGTGGAACCGAAGAGATGTCTGTGTGGCCGCTGGGGCGTTTGCGATGCTCAGCGGATTGATGGCTGAGGCGCAGCCTGTGTTGAAGGAGAGCGCGGCGCAGAGTGGCATCGATGGATCGGCCGGCGACGTCGAGCTTGCGCACTCGCGCGTGTACCGCTTCGACCAGATGCCGGTGAAGCAATCCTCGAACGGCGGATGGGGGCGGCAGGTGATGCATGGGACGCTGCCGACGGGCGAGTTCGTGGAGGTGCACGAGACGATGCTGCCGCCGGGGCAGATGCCGCATCCGCCGCACAGGCACCGGAACACGGAGTTTGTGCTGATCCGCGAGGGCAAGCTGGAGTTTTATGACAATGGAAAGCCCGAGCCCTGCGGCCCCGGCGATGTGGTGTATACGGCTTCGAACCAACTGCATGGGATGAAGAATGTGGGCACGACGCCTGCGCTGTACTTCGTTGTGTCCGTCAGCCACGGGCAGATGTGAAGAGTGAGGGCCCAGGGTTCAGGGTCCAGAAGGCAAATCCTCTCTAAGGGATCACCTCAGATCGCGTGGCTCTATTTGAGGCGGGAGCCGAGGGCGATGTCTTCGCTGAAGGTGGCGAGGATGGGTTTGCCGCCTTCGCCTTCGGAGGCGGCGAGCAGCATGCCGTGGGATTCGAGGCCGCGCATCTTGCGGGGCGCGAGGTTGGTGATGACGACGATGCGGCGGCCGAGGAGCTCCTCGGGTGTATACCACTCGGCGATGCCGGAGAGGATCTGGCGGCGTGCTGGAAACTCCGGGCCGAGGTCGACTTCGAGGCGGAGGAGCTTGTCGGCCTTGGGGATGCGCTCGGCGACGACGATTTGCGCGACGCGGAGTTCGATTTTGGCGAAGTCGTCGATGGTGATTTGCGCGGGCTTGACGGTCTCCTCGGTGGGTGGGACGAGAGCGGGCGCACCGGCGGGCGGGTTGGGTTCGAGCTTGAGGTGTGCTTGGGGCTGGGTTGGCTTATCAGCTGTGAGCTGTGAGCTTTGAGCTGCGGGTGTGTTGTTCTCTTCGAGTTCGGACATGATGTCTGCGAGTTCCTTGGGTGCGCGGGGGAAGATGGGGGCGAGCGGGCCGAGTTTTGTGCCGGGTTTCAGACCGCCCCATTGCATGTTGTTCAGCTCGCCGTTGCGTGCGGCCACTTCGATGTCGCCGAGGCCGAGCTGGGACCAGACGCGAGCGGTGGCGTAGGGAAGGACGGGGTAGAGAAGAGCGGTGATGATGCGGATTGATTCGGCTGCAACGTATAACACGCCTGAAAGTTGCTTTGTACGGCTTGTGGATTTAGCCAAGCTCCACGGAGCGACGGCAGTAATATAGGCATCCACACCGGATATGAACTTGGTTGTTTTCTCGAGGGCGAGGCCAAAATCGCTGTTCTGTAAGAGGTAAGCAGCTAGATCTGCGATCGGCGGCACTCTTGGTATTCCAATAGCGGCCTGCAGCAAGTTGCGATCTTGATGACGTACACCGATATCCGCTAAACGGGAGCGAACGCCCAAAAGATAGATAAGATCTCCTGTAAGCAATGAATGATCGTAGAGATCTGTGAGATTAACGGTGTCAATTATCGGAATAGTGTCAGAGCAGTATCGCTGGATCATCGCCAGCGTGCGGCTGACGAGGTTGCCGTAGCCGTTGGCGAGGTCGGCGTTGTAGCGGGTGACCATGGCTTCGAAGCTGAAGCTGCCGTCCTGGCCGAAGGGGATTTCGCGGAGCAGGAAGTAGCGGAGGACGTCGGAGGCGAAGAGGTCGCGCTCGCGCTTGGTGCTCTCGGGGAACTGCTTTCCGTAGACGTGCTCGCCGAAGGCTTCGAGGATGGTTTCGGTGCGGACGATGTTGCCTTTGGACTTCGACATCTTGGCGTTGTCGAAGAGCAGCCAGCCGTGCGCGGTGATGGCTTTGGGCAGCATCTTTTTGGCCCAGGCGGCGTGGGCTTCGGGTGGAAGTTGTGCAGGAGCAACTGCAGGTCTCTCCGCTTCGGCGCTTTGCGCCTCCGGTCGAGATGACAGATTTGTGGGTTGCTGAAGTGCGGGATTCAGTGCGAGCAGAAAGGCGGGCCAGTAGACACAGTGGAAGCGGATGATCTCTTTGCCGACGAGGTGCAGGTCGGCGGGCCAGTACTTTGCGAACTCGGCGATGTCTTTGGGGTCGTCGGAGCCGTAGCCGATGGCGGTCATGTAGTTGGCGAGCGCATCGAGCCAGACATAGATGACGTGCTTCTGCTTGGCTTCGGAGGCTGCGGGCTCGGGGACGGGAATGCCCCAGGTAAAGCTGGAGCGCGAGATGGAGAGGTCTTTCAAGCCGCCGCGGAGGAAGCTAAGGACTTCATTACGTCGAGAGTCTGGAGTGATGAGGAGGGTGTTCGACTCGATGAGCTCGAGGAGAGGTTTCTGGAACTCGCTTAGCTTGAAGAAGAAGTTTTCTTCAGTGACGGTTTCAGTGGGGCGGCCGCAGTCAGGACAGGGAGCGCCAGCGGGGACGTCGACGAAGACCTCGTCGGAGACGCAGTACGTGCCGGTGTAGGCCTTCAGCTCGATGAAGCCGCGGGCGTAGAGCTCGGAAAAGAGTTTCTGGACGCCGCGCGCATGGGCGGGATCGGTGGTGCGGATGAACTTACGGTGAAACAACGAATCATCTTTTGAAAAGGAATCATGAAGCAGGCCCATGCGCTGCCAGAGGCTTTGGAAGGCGTCGGAGACCTCGTCGGCGAACTGCTGCGGAGGGATGCCGGCGGCGGCGGCGGAGCGGGCTATTTTCTGTCCGTGCTCGTCGGTGCCGGTGAGGAAGAAGGTGTCCTCGCCGAGCAGGCGGTGGCGGCGCGCGAGCACGTCGGCCACGATGGTGGTGTAGGCGTGGCCTATGTGGGGGCGGGCGTTGACGTAGTAGATCGGTGTGGTGACGTAAAACTTTTTGTTTTCTGAGGACATCAGGCTTGAGTCAGTTTACAGGCTGTGTCGCGGAGAGTCCGGTGCTTTGCGCCGCCGGAGGCAGAAAGCAGGTTCTTCGCCTGCGGCTCAGAATGACAACCAGAGAGGCAACGGCAACGGCAAAACAGATGGCAAAAGCCGATCGCGGCCTCGTTACTGCAGCAGCTCGGTGCAGTTGGTGCTGCCTTTGGGGTCGTAGCGGATCTCGTTGCCGTCGGTGCAGAAGCCGCGGTCGCCGGTCTTGCCTACGGTGTTGGGAACGGCTGTGACCTCGTAGCTGGTGATCTCGTCCTGGTTGTTGACGGTGACCTTGGTGCAGTTGGTGATGGCGAAGGTGTATCCAGACTTATTGCCGCTGGCGAGATCTTCGGGGATGAGCTGGGCGGCCTCGGGGGTCGGCGGGCCGGAGTTGGGCTTGCCGCCGAGCGCGGCCAGCGAGCAGGCATAGCCGTGGGTCGGATAGGTGGAGTTGTAGGTGCCTTCCTGCGAGTCCAGGTCACGAAGGGATTGAATCGCGGAGGTCTCGTTGCCACGCTTGATGACCTTCTGCATCTGCGGGATGGCGAGCGTCATGAGGATGAGGATGACCGACATGACGATGAGGAGCTCGACGAGCGTGAAGCCAGCTTCGGTGGGGCGATGAGGGCGGCGGGCGGAAGGTGCGGTAGGCAAGGTAAAGTCCTCGTTGCTGGAGCGCATGCGGCGTGCTTGGAATGACAACTCAGAAGTATAGACGTTTGCGAATGAAGCTCGTCATGCACGGGAGTACCGGAAGGAGGCCTGGTGGATTCAGCAGGCGAGATCGGCGCGGGTGACCTGGAGGGTACCGAGGTTGCCGAGCAGTGTGAGGGTCAGGGCTTCGGGGTGGAAGAGCTCGTGGGCGAGGCGCTGGAGGTCGGCGGCGGTGACGCGGTCGACCTCGGCGGTGATCTCGTCGGCGGAGAAGAAGCGGCCGTGGTACATCTGCTGGCGGGCGAGCGAGCTCATGCGTGAGGACGAGCTTTCGAGGCCGAGGACCATGTTGCCCTTGATCTGGTCCTTGGCGCGCTTCAGATCCTCTTCGGCGACGGGTTCGGTCTTGATGCGAGCGAGCTCGGCCACAGTGAGATCGAGCACCTCGCGGGTGCGATCGACGGCGCAGCCGGCATAGACGGCCAGCGAGCCGGTGTCGCGGAAGGGATTCATCTCGGAGTAGATGGAGTAGGCCAGGCCGCGGTCCTCGCGGATGGACTGGAAGAGGCGCGAGCTCATGCCGCCGCCGAGGATGGAGTTCAGGAGGAAGGCGGCGTAGCGGTCCTTGTGTGCGACGGGCAGGGAGGCGACGGCCAGGCAGAGCTGGACCTGCTCGAGTGAGCGCTTGGTCTTGAGGGTGATGTGTGGCTTGGTCGCGGGTGCGGCGCTGCGGGTGAGCTTGGCGCCGGAGCTGGCGGCGAGCGAGTCGAAGGCGGCTTCTACCTGGGCGAGGAACTCGTTGTGGTGCAGGTTGCCGGCGGCGGCGAAGACCATGTTGGCGGGGGTGAAACGGCGGGCGTACTCGTCGAGGATAAGCTGCTGGGTGAAGCTGGAGACGGTCTTGGCGGTGCCGAGGATGGGGCGGCCGAGGGCGTCGCCGGGCCAGAAGTTCTGGGTGAAGAGCTCGTGGACGAGGTAGTCGGGATTGTCCTCATCCATTTTGATCTCTTCGAGGATGACGCCCTGCTCGCGGGTGATGTCTTCGGGCGCGAAGGTGGGGTGGAGGACAAGGTCGGTGAGGAGGTCGAGCGCGGCGGGGACGGACTCGTCGAGCACTTTGATGGAGAAGCAGACGGTCTCTTTGCCGGTGAAGGCATCGAGGTTGCCGCCGAGGGCGTCGACCTCGCGGGCGAACTGCCGTGCGGAGCGGGTGGTGGTGCCCTTGAAGACCATGTGCTCGAGGAAGTGCGAGATGCCATTGGTGGCGGGGGTCTCGTCGCGGGAGCCGGCGTCGAGCCAGACGCCCATGGAGACGGAGCGGAGGTGCGGCATGCGCTCGGTGAGCACGAGCAGGCCGTTGGAGAGGGAGGTGCGGCGGATGTCGCGGAGATGGGGAGCGGAGGACGAGAGGGTCGCATTCTCGGCGACGGGAACGGAAACCGGCATGCCGCTATTGTTTCACGGAGGCGTTTTCAAGGGGCGCCGAGTGGGCGTAGGCTATTGCGCATGGACGGCGAAGACTGCGTGATCGAAGCAAAGGCAGCGCGGCGCCAAGGTCGGCTAACGGATGCGACGGCGCTGTATGTGGAAGCGGCTGAATCCTTCCTGGCGGAACACGAACCAGCACGTTGGGCCCACGCGCTGCGACACGCGGCCGAACTCGCTGTGAGGTCGGGCGACTGCGCGGCAGGGTTGCTGGAGGCGCATGCAGTGGTGGAGTACTACCGGAGGTCTCCGCCGACAACACTGGAGATGGCCAATGCGCTGCGAGTCGCGGCCCTGGCTGAGGCGGCTGCAGGCGAAGCCGACAGCGCGCGGAAGCACTGGGACGAGGCGCGAACGCTGTACGGGGACGCCGGCGTAGCGGACGGCGTCGTCGAGGCCACCCGACGAGTGGCGGCGCTCGCAAGCGCATAAACTAGAGGAGTGAATGCGCTTTTTGGGAAGAACTCTGCTGAGCTGACGGAGCTGATGGAAAGCTTCGGGCAGAAGCCCTACCGCGCGAAGCAAGTGTTCGAGGCGCTGTATAAGCAGCGCGTGGCGAGCGTCGAAGACATGACGACGCTGGCCGCCGGATTGCGCGAGTTGCTTATTGCGCGCGGGTGGAGTGTGGGGCTGCCGGAGATCGTGCAGACCGCGCGGTCGGTGGATG
Source organism: Acidobacteriaceae bacterium (assembly GCA_036509515.1). Taxonomy (GTDB): domain Bacteria; phylum Acidobacteriota; class Terriglobia; order Terriglobales; family Acidobacteriaceae; genus Granulicella. The sequence goes on along the minus strand of DATCFM010000033.1, from coordinate 1,033 downwards.
GGACGGAACGCTACCTGATGCGCATGGCGGACGGCGAGACCGTCGAGACGGTGTGGATGCCGGATGGCGATGGCGGCGAGCGCGGCGATGGGAGCGAGGCGGCGAGCGAAGAGGCCGGTGAGGTAGTTGGGCCGGAAGAGGCTGTGGGTGGGACGGAAAAGCAGGTCCTTCGCTCCGCTCAGGATGACAATTCAAAGAGCTCCGGCGATGCGGGCGGGAATGATTCCGGATACTGGTCGCGGCGTGGGAATGGACGGGCGAAGTCGAGCTTTGGGGCGCTTGCGGAAAAGGGATACCGGCGGGCTACGATCTGCATTTCCAGCCAGGTTGGGTGCGCGGTCAATTGTCAGTTCTGCCTGACGGCGAAGCTGGGGATCAAGCGGAATCTGACGGCGGGCGAGATCGCGGGGCAGGTGGCCGCGGTGCTGAACCGGCACGCGATCCAGATAGGCAAGGACCGCATTAACCTTGTGTTCATGGGTATGGGCGAGCCGTTTCTAAACTACGACGAGTTCATGCGCTCGGTGCGCCTGTTGGTGGAGGGCGTGGGAATTCCGGAGTCGCGGATGACGGTCTCGACGTCGGGGATTCTGCCGGGGATTGTCGCGTTTGCGAAGGAAGAGGTTCGGCCGAAGCTGGCGTTGAGTTTGAATGCGTCGAACGATGTCGAGCGCGAGCGCATTATGCCGGTCACGCGCAAGTGGAAGATCGCTGAATTGTTGGCCGCGTGCCGGGAGATTCCCTTGCGCACGCGCGAGTGGGTGACGTTTGAGTATGTGCTGCTGGGCGGCGTGAACGATCAGCCGGAGCATGCACGCGAGGTACTGGCGCTGCTCGACGGCATGCGCGCGAAGGTGAACCTGATCGTGTGGAACCCTGGGCCAGGGATCGACTACATGCAGCCGAAGCCGGAGGATGTTGCGCGGTTTCAGAAGCTGTTGATCGAGGGTGGAATGCCGACGTACATTCGACGGCCGCGTGGGCGCGATATCTACGCGGCGTGCGGGCAGTTGAAGCGAACTGTGTCTGGAGA
>DATCFM010000032.1:0-6240 GCA_036509515.1 Acidobacteriaceae bacterium | reverse complement strand
ACGGCCGTGTGGCGTGCTGTTGGAGGGCCGCGCGCTCCGGCAGGGCGACGCTCCTCTCTTCGGCTACGTTCAGTGCACTCATCGCGTCCCCTCCTGCTTGTCGCCCATGGTTGCCATGAACAGCTCGGCGATGCTGGGCGTTCGTACTTCGCCCAGTTGCTGAAGCTGTTCGCGCGGCGCGCCTTCGAAGAGCATGACGCTGCGGCCGAAGACCTGGCGCTCGCGCATGGGGCGAAGGGCGCGGGCCGCTTCGGTGTGCTCGGGCCGCACCATCACCTCCGCGTAACGCGCTTCGATGGCCTCCATGCTGGTGTTGAGGACGATGCGTCCGTGTTGAATGAAGACGAGGTCGGTGATAACGTCCTGGATCTCTTCGACCTGATGCGTCGTTACGATGATGGTGCGGCGGCCGTCGAAGTACTCGTTGAGCAGGGAGTCGTAGAACTGCTTGCGGTAGAGGATGTCGAGGCCGAGGGTGGGCTCATCGAGCACCAGCAACCGGGCGTCGATGGCCATGACCAGCGCCAGATGCAGCTGCACGACCATGCCCTTGGAGAGCGCCCTCACGCGGCTTTTCATGCGGATCGACGTCTTCGCGAGAAAGGCTTCGGCTTTGGAGCGGTCGAAACGCGGATGGACGCCTTCGATAAAATCGAGCGCCTGCGACACCTTGATCCAGCGCGGCAAGACGGCGACGTCGGCGATGAAGCAGACGTCGCGCATCAGGGCGTCGCGGTCGTTCCAGGGGTCGCGCCCCAGAACCTTGAGTTCGCCGTCGAACGAGGTGAGGCCGAGCATGGCGTGCAGCGCCGTGCTCTTGCCCGCGCCGTTGGGGCCGATCAGGCCGACGATGCGGCCTTCCTCGACGCGCAGATCGACGTCGTCGAGCGCGACTGACTTCCCATAGCTCTTGCGCAGACCGCGCGCTTCAATGCAGGTCATTGTCCAGCGCCCCCATTTCCTTCTTTGGCTGTAGCCAGCAACTCTCCCGGCTCGATTCCGAGCCGTTGCATCCTGGCAAAGACGTGCGGCCACTCTTCAGTGAGGAAACGTTCGCGCTCGTCTTTGAGAAGAACCTCGCGTGAGCCTGTGCGAACGAACATTCCCAGGCCGCGGCGCTTTTCGATCAGCTCCTCGTCGGCCAACTCCTGATAGCCCTTGAGCACCGTCAGGGGGTTGACTCGCAGCTCCGCCGCAACCTGACGCACGGAAGGCAGCGGATCGCCTTCCTTCAGTGCACCGTCGAGCATCATCGCCACCACGCGGTCGCGTAGCTGACGATAGATGGGTTGACCGGCGCTCCAGTTGGATTCCAAGGGTTTCACTCCTTCGTGCTGGTGTTATAGTAGACCATAACACTACAGCGCGCAAGAGGAATTTTGGGATATTTTTCTGGGCGTGGGCCGCGCGGCGTTGCAGCCGACTATTGGATAAGGGAGCTGATGGCGGTGAACTCGCGGGACTGGTTTTCGGCTACGGCTTTGTAGGTGAGTTTGCCTTTGTAGGTGTTGACGCCTTCAGCAATGCCGGAGTCTTCCCTGATGGCGGCTTCGGCGCCGCGGCTGGCGAGCTTGAGGACGTAGGGGAAGGTGGCGTTGGTGAGCGCGAGCGTGCTGGTGTTGGGCACGGCGGCGGGCATGTTGGTGACGCAGTAGTGGACCACGCCGTCGACCTCGTAGCTGGGGTCGGAGTGGGTGGTGGGGTGGGCGGTTTCGATGCAGCCGCCCTGGTCGATGGCGACGTCGACGATGACGGCGCCTTTTTTCATGCGGCTGACCATGGTGCGGGTGACGATCTTGGGCGCGGCGGCTCCGGGGATGAGAACGCCGCCGATGAGGAGGTCGGCCTGGGAGGCGGCGCGCTCGATGTTGTAGCTGTTGGAGGCGAGGGTGAAGACGCGGCCGTTGAAGATGTCGTCGAGCTCGCGGAGGCGGTTGAGGTTGAGGTCGACGAGGGTGACCTTGGCGCCGAGGCCGAGGGCCATCTTGGCGGCGTTGATGCCGACGATGCCGCCGCCGATGACGCAGACGTTGCCGGGAGGGACGCCGGGGACGCCACCGAGGAGAACGCCGCGGCCGCCGTGCTCCTTTTCAAGATAGGCGGCGCCGATCTGCACGCTGAGGCGGCCGGCGACCTCGGACATGGGAGTGAGGAGAGGAAGCGCTCCGGCGCGGTCGCGGACGGTCTCGTAGGCGATGCCGGTGACGCCCTTGGAGAGGAGCGTGTCAGTGAGCTCACGGAGCGGAGCAAGGTGCAGATAGGTGAAGAGGACGAGGCCGGAGCGGAAGTGGATGTACTCCTTTTCGACGGGCTCCTTGACCTTGACGATCATCTCGGCGCGGCGCCAGACATCGGGGGCGCTGCCGACGATCTCGGCGCCGACGGACTGGTAGTCGTCGTCGGGAAAGGAGGAGAGCTCGCCGGCGTTGTGCTCGACCAACACCTTGTGACCGGCTTCGGTGAGCGCTTTGACGCCTGCAGGGGTGATGCCGACGCGGCTTTCGTGATCCTTTACTTCCTTGGGAACGCCGATAATCATGCTTAGAGACCTCGCTTGTGTATCGTACCCAAAGCTGCGCAGGTCTGCGCGATGGCAGGGGTGGGCGAGGCGACGGGCGGGCCTCAGGATTCGGGATGAAGACGTCGATGGGATGGACCGTTGGCGGCGCGCTAATACCGCCCAAGGTTCCCTCGTGCTCCCAGGCCTTACAATAACGGTGAGATTTCAAGACTCGCAGGTCCCATCCAATTATGTCCTCAAAAAACTATGCGATGCGCACGTCGCGCGGAAGCAACATGCGGTCGATCTTCTCGCTTTTCTCGAGCGACCTGGCGATCGACCTGGGTACGGCCAACACGCTGGTGTTCGCGGCGGGCAAGGGCATTATCGTCAACGAGCCCTCGATTATTGCGGTGAATCGCATTACGAACGAGGTTGAGGCGGTCGGCAAAGAGGCCAAGGACATGCTGGGTCGAACGCCCGGCAACATCATCGCCATCAAGCCGATGAAGGACGGCGTCATCGCCGACTTCAAGCAGACCGAGAAGATGCTGAACTACTTCATCCAGAAGGCGCATGGGCGCAAGATGATGGTTCATCCGCGCATCGTGATCGGCGTGCCGAGCGAGATTACGCAGGTGGAGAAGCGCGCGGTTATGGATTCGGCGTATCGCGCGAAGGCTTCGGAAGTTCATCTCGTCGAGCAGGCGATGGTGGCGGCGATTGGTGCGGGGCTGCCGATTACGGAGCCGGGCGGCAATATGGTTGTCGACATTGGCGGCGGGACGACCGATATTGCGGTGATCTCGTTGGCGGGCATCGTCTATTCGCGTTCGGTGCGCATGGCCGGTAATCAGATGGACGAGGCTGTGATGACCTATCTGAAGCGCAAGTACAACCTGCTGGTGGGCGAGCGCACGGCGGAACAGATCAAGATGGAGCTGGGCTCGGCGTATCCGCTGGACAAGCCGCTGACGATGGAGATCAAGGGCCGCAACCTGATTGAGGGCGTTCCGAAGACGATTACGATCGAGGACTCGGAGATTCGCGAGGCGCTGGGCGAGTCGATTGCCACCATTATGAATGCGATTCGCGTGGCGCTGGAGCGGACGCCGCCGGAGCTGTCGGCGGACATCTCGGACCGCGGCATTGTGCTGACGGGCGGCGGAGCGTTGATCAAGAACCTCGACAAGCGGATTCGTGAGGAGACCGGTCTGCCGGTTTCGATTGCGGATGATCCGCTGGCCAGCGTTGTGCTCGGCACGGGCAAGATGTTGTCGGATTTCCGGCTGCTGCGGAAGATTTCGATCGACTAGGGCTGTGGACGATGCGGGCCGGACCGGCGGACAGAATGGGCCGGAGCCCGGCGTCAGACGTAAACAGCAGGTTCTTCGACTGAGCCTCTCGCGAGAAGCTGCGAAAGACTTCGCCCAGGATGACAATTCTTATAGATTGTTGAAATTGAGGGGATGTCTTCAGGATGCGGAAGAGAGCTGAATCGTCGGTTGATAGCGGATCGAAGAGGCTGGTGATTCGGCCAAAGAGTGAGTGCAAGTGGGACCTGGTGAGCCTGGGCGAGGTGATGCTGCGGCTGGATCCGGGCGATGTGCGGGTGGCGACGGCGCGGCGCTTCGATGTGTGGGAGGGCGGCGGCGAGTACAACGTGGCGCGCGGCCTGCGGCGGTGCTTCGGGCTGAAGACTGCGATCGTTACGGCGCTGGCGGATAATCCGGTCGGCAGACTGCTGGAAGATCTGATGCTGCAGGGCGGCGTGGACCCGTCGCATGTGCAGTGGGCGAAGTATGACGGCGTGGGGCGCACGGTTCGCAATGGGCTGAATTTTACGGAGCGCGGATTTGGCGTGCGCGCGGCGCTGGGCTGCTCGGACCGTGGGCATACGGCGGTGAGCCAGTTGAAGCCGGGGCAGATTGATTGGGACGCGATCTTCGCCAAGGAAGGCGCGCGGTGGTTTCATACCGGCGGCATCTTTTGCGCGCTGAGCGAGACGACGCCGGAGGTGGCGCGCGAGGCGATGGCCGCGGCGCGCAAGCATGGGGTCATCATTAGTTACGATCTGAACTATCGCGATTCGTTGTGGAAGTCGATTGGCGGCAAGGCGAAGGCGACGGAGGTGAATCGCGAGTTGGCGAAGTATGTGGATGTGATGATCGGCAATGAAGAGGACTTTACGGCTGCGCTGGGTTTCGAGGTGGAGGGCATGGGCGATACGCTGGCCGAGCTGGAGAGCGCGAGCTTTCGCCGGATGATTGAGAAGGCCGTGGCGGAGTATCCGAACTTCAAGGCCGTGGGGACGACGCTGCGGCATGCGAAGACGGCGAGCGTGAATGACTGGGGCGCGATCTGCTACTACGAAGGAGGGTTTCATGAGGCGAAGCCGCTGCCAGGATTGGAGATCTTCGATCGTGTGGGTGGGGGCGATTCGTTTGCTTCCGGGTTGATTTATGGGTTTCTGAACGAGAAGGGCGCGGACTGGGCGGTGAACTGCGGCTGTGCGCATGGCGCGCTGGCGATGACCACGCCGGGCGATACAACGATGGCGACGTTGGACGAAGTGCAGAGATTGATGAAGGGCGGCGGCGCTCGCGTGCAGAGATAGCGGCGCGGTGGGAGGATTGAGAGATGCGTAAAGAAGAGATTGTTGAGAAGCTGCGAGAGATTGGTGTGGTGCCGGTGTTGCGCGCGGAGAGCGAAGAGCAGGCGCTGGCGATTGCGGCGGCGATTGCGGATGGCGGCGTGACCGTACTGGAGATCACGATGACCGTGCCGGGCGCGGTGCGGGTGATCGCGCGGCTAACGAAGGAGCGGCCGGATCTGCTGATTGGCGCGGGGACGGTGCTGGATGCGGAGACGGCGCGGGTATGCATGCTGGAGGGCGCGCAGTTTGTGGTAAGTCCGGCGCTGAATCTGAAGACGATTGAAATGTGCCAGCGCTACTCGATTCCGGTGCTGCCGGGCGCGCTGACGCCGACTGAGGTGGTGACGGCGTGGCAGGCTGGCGCGGATGTGATCAAGATCTTTCCGGCGAGTGCGCTGGGTGGAGCGAAGTATCTGAAGAGCCTGAAGGCGCCGCTGCCGCAAGTGGAGATGATTCCGACGGGCGGCGTTTCGCTGGCAACGGCACGGGAGTTTCTTGATGCGGGCGCGTTTGCGCTGGGCGTTGGCGCGGATCTGGTGGACACGAAGGCGATGGCCGCCGGGCAGCCGGAGAAGATTACGGCGAACGCGCGGAAGTATCTGGAGATTGTGCGGGAGTTTCGGAAGACGTAGAACTTTGTTCTCGCTTCAGTGCCTTTGCGTCCCCATGGGCAAACAGCAGGTCCTTCGCTTCGCTCAGGATGACAATTCTTTATCACGAGCATTTCAGAGGCGCCACGCTAGAGAGTTACTGCGGTGGGAGTTGGGAGAGGTCCCATCCGCCGCCCAGGACTTTGACGAGAGTGACGGTTGCATCCATGCGGCGGCGAAGGATGTCGATGTCGTTGCGTTCGTTGTTGAGCGCGGTGGTTTGCGCGGTGATGACCTGCAGATAAGTATCGACGCCGCCTACGTAACGGTTGTTGAAGATGCGCTCGGACTCCTCGGCCGAGGCGGTGGCGGCGTGCTGTTGCGCGGCCTCCTGCTGGAGGATGCGCAGAGCGACCAGGTTGTCCTCAACCTGCTGGAAGGCTGTGAGCACGGTTTGCTTGTAGGTGGCTGAGTCGCGATCGAAGTCGGCGATG
>DATCFM010000031.1:0-8418 GCA_036509515.1 Acidobacteriaceae bacterium | reverse complement strand
CGGCTGACAGATTCGCAGGACCCTACCCTGACACGGGAGGGATTCGTGGAGCCGGATGGGAGTTTTGTGGTGCAGTGGGTTCCGGCGGGGACGTACACGCTGGGGGTGACGAATGCCAGCTCGACGGCGAGCCGAGTCGTTTTTGGCGGACGAGGGCAGCGGGGAGGAGGAGGCGATGGTGGAACGCGCTTCCAGAGCTTTCAGGAGAGCTTGACGGTCAGCGATACGGATGTGACTGGGGTGTCGGTCTCGTTGACGCCGGTGACGGCTTCGCAGGAGCGGCGCTGAAGTTGCAGGTGAGTCCGGCTGTGGCAGAGGGTTTGGGTGAGGGATTTCTTGACAGGGCTGGGCGCAGCGGTGATGCTTAAGGCTCAGGTGTACGTTGCCTCGGAGAGTTGACGTGTGTCCGGCGATGGCTGGATGACTGTCTTTTTGCTGCCTGGAGCGGCGTCTTCCCGAGAGTTCCGAGAGAGACAGAGCCGAGGCGCGCCTCAGGGCAGGCGCTTCGTCGAGTGGTGAGCGAGTCAAGTGACAGTGAGTGTTGTGGCGTTGGGAATGGCGTTGGCGATGGGCGGATTCGGATCGATGAGCGGCCTTCCCCTTCTTCTATTAATGTTTGTCGCCATGTACTTTCTGCTGATCGCGCCCAACCAGCGCAAGCAGAAGCAGTGGCAGGCGATGCTGTCCAAGATCAAATCCGGGGATCGGGTTACGACCAACGGCGGGATTCGTGGAACGGTGGTCAGCATCAAGGACGATGTGTTGATCGTAAAGACGGCGCCCGACGGTGTGAAGCTGGAGCTGGTGAAGAGCGCGATCGCCGCAGTGACGACCGATGAGGATTCGAAGGCGATTTCAAAAACGAGTTAAGGACGAGCTTTTCGCGGGCCGAAGGCGCCGCCGCGAGGAGAGACTTTGACGCATTAGGCGCTACGTGTAGAGTGCGCTACGGCGCCAAGCAACGCGAAGGAATACGGGCCATGGCAAGGACATGCCGAGCCTGAGGCAGGGATTAAGAGAAAACGATGGGAAAGAATTTAGCCGGTAAATCATGGTTCATCATCGCGCTGCTGCTGATCTTCGTTTATGGGATCTTCGGGCTGCCGCGGCCAACGGGGCACGGCTTCGGCGACATGCTGAAGCAATCGTTGCTGGAACGCATTCATCTGGGACTGGACTTGCAGGGCGGGACGCACCTGGTGCTGCAGGTGCATGTGGCCGAGGCGGTGAACTCGCAGACGGACCGCGATGTGCAGGCGCTGAATACGGCGCTGGCTTCGACGGGAGCGACGGCGGCGAAGCTGGATCCGGTGGCGCATCCCGAGGTGATTACGGTCACGGGCGGGTCGACCACGCAGCAGTCGAATGTGCATGATGCGCTGACCGGCAACGAGTATTCGGGCTATGACGTGACCAGCACCGCCAGCGGCGGCTACACGATGACGATGAAGCAGGCGGCGATTCGCGACCTGGAGTCGCGCACGCTGGACACCTCCATCGAGACGATCCGCGAGCGCATCGACAAGCTGGGCGTGAGCGAGCCGTTTGTGGGCCAGTATGGGCTGGGCGACAACCAGATCCTGGTAGAGCTGCCGGGTGAGTCGGATCTGTCGCACGTGGAGAGCATTATTCAGTCCACGGCCAAACTGGAGATTCATGCGGTGGTGGGCGGGCCGTGGCCGGACCAGACGCAGGCGATGACGGCACTGAACGGAATGGTGCCGCCGGACGAAGAGTTGCTGAGCGGAACCAACGGCATGGGCGGACCGGACCAGTGGTATGCGCTGAGGCGGGCGCCAATTGTGGAAGGAACGGACTTCCGCGGGGCGCAGCCTTCGACGGACCAGAACGGGCGGCCGAACATCACGTTTACGCTGACGACCGAGGCCGGCAACCGGTTCTACAAGTACACGTCCGCGAACATTAACAGCGCGATGGCGATTGTGCTGGAGGGCCATATCAAGGAGGTCGCGAACATCGAGTCCGCGATCCGCGACAGCGGCGAGATTACCGGCGGCTTTACGCAGGACCAGGCGAACGACCTGAGCCTGATGCTGCGCACGGGATCGCTGCCAGCGACGATCTCCTACCTGGAGACGCGCACGGTGGGGCCGTCGCTGGGCAGGCAGAGCATTCACCAGGGAGTGGTCGCTGCGATTGCGGGCATGCTGGCGGTGATGATCTTCATGCTCATCTACTACAAGGGCGCGGGTATTAACGCGGATATTGCGCTGTTCCTGAACCTGGTGATCCTGCTGGGCTTCATGGGCTATACGCATGCGGTGTTGACGCTGCCGGGAATTGCGGGCGTGATCCTGACGATCGGCATGGGCGTCGACTCGAACGTGCTGATCTTCGAGCGCATACGCGAGGAGCTGCGGCTGGGCAAGACCACCGCGGCCTCGGTGCAGGACGGATTCGCGCACGCGTGGGTCACGATTCTGGATACGCACATTACGACCATCGTCTCGGCGGCCATTCTGTTTATCTTTGGCACCGGGCCGGTGAAAGGGTTTGCCATCACGCTGACGTTTGGTCTGCTGGCCAATCTGTTTACGGCGGTCTTCGTGTCGCGTGTGATCTTTGACTGGCTGCTTGAGAGGCGGGGCCGGGCGGCGTCGTTGTCGATTTAGGAAGAACAGATTTTAGAGAGAAGATTTTAGATTTTAGAGATTTGGGATAGAGAAGATTCGCGGCAAGTTGAGTCGCGTGAAGGATAAGGAACGACGTGGAATTTTTTCATGATGTAAGTATCGATTGGCTGGGGAAGAAGTGGTATTTCCTCGGCTTCTCGCTCATTTTTTCGATTGCCGGCGTGTGCAGCCTGGCGTTCTGGCACCACCTTCCGCTGAGCGTGGACTTCAAGGGCGGAACGCATGTCACGATCCCCTTCGATGCGCCGCCGAACGAAGATCACATCCGCGCGGCGCTGGACCGGGCGGGGGTCAAGAACTTCAGCATTCAGCGGATCTCCAATGTCGGCGGGCAGGCGGGCAACAATGAGGTGATCTCGCTGCCGCAGGCCTCGGCGACCGACCAAGCGCATGACGCGGGGCGCCTGGACGTTGAGAATGCGCTGCATTCCTACTATCACGACTCAGGCTTTCAGCAGCCCAGCCTGGAGATTGTGGGACCGACGGCGGGCAAGCAGCTGCAGCATCAGGCGTGGCTGGCGGTGATCTATTCGCTGGCCGGCATGCTGATCTATCTGTGGTTCCGATTTGAGCTGATCTATGGTGTGGCGGCGGTGGTGGCGGTGTTCCATGACACGTTGATTACGGTGGGCGCGTTCAGCCTGACGAACCAGGAGGTGTCGCTGACGGTGATCGCGGCGATCCTGACGCTGATCGGCTATTCGATGAACGATACGATCGTCGTCTTTGACCGTATCCGCGAGAACCTGGCGCTGAACCGGCGGGAAAAGATGCCGGACGTGGTGAACCGCTCGATCAACCAGACGTTGAGCCGGACGGTGCTGACCTCGGGCCTGACGTTCCTGACGGTGCTTTGCCTGTATGTGTTTGGCGGCGAGGTGCTGCATGGATTCTCATTTGCGCTGGTGATCGGGATTTTGATCGGGACCTACTCGTCGATTGCAGTGGCGGCGCCGATGCTGGTGGCGTACCAGGACTGGAGAACCAAGCACGGGAAAAAGGTGGCCGTGCCGCCAGCGCGGGCTGTGCCGCCGGCGCGGAAGGCCAAGGCCCGGCGCTAGGGTGGCTGGGTTGAGCGCCTGGGGCGGGATGGAAGGCTGTAAAGGTCCGTGAGATGGGGCTGAGCTCCGGGCAATCCGGCAGCGATTCGTGTCGGAAGCAGCGAGATGTGCGAGCGCCCCGGCGGCCGGGTTGGGCGTCCGCCCGCTTGCCGGACGGCGCACCGGAACCTCGTGGATTCAATAAGTTGGCGAAGTAAGCGGCTTCCGCGGCGGCGGCGCGGCCGAAGCTGTGAATTTCCTGATAGGCTCTCCGTCACTACCAGCAGACAAGCGGATTTCCGTGATTTCGCTGAAGAGGGCTCGGGAAAATCGGAGGCCGGTGTCGCACCCGGGAACAATATGAAGGGCCTCGGTGTCTAAGGAAGGTAGCTCTCCCCGTGCGTGGGAGGAGGTGCTCATGTTTGAAGACTCTTTGATGGAATCCAGTGGGCGGATCAAGACCAAGTCCAAGTGGTGGATGATCGCGACCTTTGCGCTGAATGCGGCCATTCTGGCGACGCTGATTTTAATTCCGCTGATCAACCCGGAGGCTCTGCCGAAGAGCATGATGGTGGCTTCGCTGTCGGCACCGCCGCCGCCGCCTCCACCGCCTCCACCGCCTCCACCGCCGACTCCGATTAAGCCGATCAAGATGGTGTCGGAGATCGATCAGGGCCTGCATGCGCCCACCAAGATCCCCAAGGACATCAAGATGATCAAGGAAGAGGCGCCTCCGCCGCCTTCCTCGATGGGTGTTGCGGGCATGGCCGGCATGGCGGGCGGAACCGCCGGCGGCGTGCTGGGCGGCATGATGGGCGGCACCGGGCCGAAGATTAACGTTGAGCCGCCGAAGCCCAAAGGGCCGACGCGGATCTCAGGCGGTGTGATGGCCGGGCACCTGCTGTCGCCGATTCAGCCGCAGTATCCGCCGATCGCGCGCGCGGCGCATGTGGGCGGGGTCGTTGTCCTGCACGCCGTCATTTCCAAGACCGGCAACATCCAGGATCTCAGCGTCCTGAGCGGACCGCCGATGCTGCAGGGCGCCGCACTGGATGCGGTGAAGCGGGCACGGTACAAGCCATATTTGTTGAATGGCGAACCTACCGAGGTCGATACCACTATTACGATCAACTTCAACCTAAACGGTGGATGAGGACCGTTCCTGTGGCCATCGTTGTCCTACTGTAGCGGGATTGCCTTTGACCAACACGAGTTAGTACCTTGGGCGGTGTCGCATGACGGCACCGCTCACTCCCCTCCCCCGGGACGCGTTCCCACCGCGTCTTATCCTTAAGGTTTCAGCTCCGGAGCTTCCGGACCGAACATTTCAGCATCGCAGAGTTTGCCGGTGCAGCTACCCCCACGTCTCCCCAGGAGGAACGATTTCCGTGATTCTCGCTCATCTCGCCAACTTCGCACATGCCCCCGCCTCGCTCGCCCTGTTCCTGCAGGACGCCGCAGCCCAACCCGGTTTCAGCCCCATGCAGTTGTGGGGCAACATGGGATACTTCGCCAAGGCCATCGTCATCATTCTGTTCATCATGTCGATCTGGTCGCTGGCCGTCATCATCGATCGTGCGCTGTACTTCTCGGCTGCACGCAAGCAGTCGCGTGAGTTTGCGCCGAAGGTTGCGGGCGCGCTGAAGGAAGGCCGTCTGGATGAGGCGATCAAGGTTGGCGACCGTTCCAAGAAGTCGCACCTCGCCGAGGTTGTGACGGCGGGCCTGACTGAGTTCCGAAGCTTCGGCTCCGGCGGCGCGATCACCGAGGAGCAGGTCGAGAGCTCCAAGCGCGCTCTGGAGCGGTCCGAAGGCATCGTCCACGCCAAGCTGAAGAAGGGCCTCGGCGGTCTCGCGACCATCGGCTCGACGGCGCCGTTCATCGGTCTGCTGGGAACGGTTATGGGCATTCTGAACGCCTTCCAACAGATCGCTGTGCAGAAGACCTCGGGCATCGGCGCGGTCGCCGGCGGTATTTCGGAAGCGCTGGTAACGACGGCTTTCGGTCTGCTGGTCGCCATCCCCGCCGTGATGTGCTTCAACTACTTCACCAACAAGGTGGAGGCGTTTGACGTGGAGATGGACAACAGCTCGTCGGAGCTGGTGGACTACTTCATCAAGCAGTCGCACCGCTAAACCCTCTGGGTGTCCGAAGGGGCGCCTCTTGAGCAAGACCCGATCGCGGGCCGCGTTGCTGCCAGGTGTGACAAGCACTGGAGCAGCGCGGCGGAGCGAAACAGCCAAATCGCCGGCAGAGTCCGGCAGGAGTTAGCCCCCATGGCAATGGCAAAACGGGAAGAGGGCAAGAAGGTGAACTCCAATATCAATGTGACGCCCATGGTGGACGTCATGCTGGTGTTGCTGATCATCTTCATGGTCATTACCCCGATGTTGAATAACAAGGTGAACGTCACTCTGCCGGTGGTCACCGCCGCAACCATCATGGACAACGCCAACAAAGAGGACGCCATTACTGTGGCGGTCACGCGCGATGGCAAGGTGTTCCTGGGCGGCGACCCGGTCGCGCTGAGCGATCTCGGCCAGAAGGTGGCCGATCTCGAGGCGAAGAAGACCGATCCGGCTGCGGACAAGTCGGTGTACGTGCGCGCGGACGAACGCGCGAACTACGGCAAGTTCCTGGACACGATTGACGCGCTGCGCACAGCGGGCGTCAGCCAGGTCAACCTGCTCACCGACAACCAGGCGCAGTCAACGTAGTCGCGTTGCGGCTGGCTGCTTCGCAGCCAGCCATGCGCGGAGAGAGGAGTCAAAAGTATGTCAATGAGTTCAGGGGGACCCGGCGGGCTATCCTCCGATATCAACGTAACGCCGCTGATCGACGTGCTGCTGGTGCTGCTGATCATCTTCATGGTCATCGTGCCGGTTTCGCCGAAGGGGCTTGAGGCGCTGGTTCCGCAGCCGCCCAAGAACAAAGACACGCCACCACCCACCCAGACGATTGTGGTCCAGGTGATTTCGAACGGCGCGGCAGTGCCGCAGTACAAGATCAACGACCAGCAGTTCGCAAGACAGGATCTGGAGCCTGAGCTGCAGAAGATCTTCTCGACCCGCGTGGAGAAGGTCATGTTCGTGAAGGGCGACAAGGATCTTAACTTCGGTACCGTGGCGCAGGTCATCGGCTTTGGCCACCAGGCGGATGTGACGAACATCGGCATCATCACGCCGCAGTCAGAGGCAGGTCAGTAAGGAACCGGTCGCCGGCCTTGCTTCGCGGCAAATCCGGTGGAGTCGCTACCTGGTGATCTTGTGAATGAAGTAAGAGAGGGGTGCAAATGCACCCCTCTCTTCATTGGTTTGGCGATTGGTTTGGCGCCGACCGGCTCGAGTCAGTCCCCGAAAGACCAGCGCCGCTTCAGCGCGATGATCCCGACTAGACCGCTTCCCAGAAGCGCGAGGCTGCCCGGTTCCGGGGTGGACGACGGCGGCGAGGGAGGGTTGAAGTATTCGAGAATTCCCAGTTCAGGATGTCTTCGTTCTCAAAGCCCTCGCCGGCTGCGCCGGTGAATCCGACGAACGCGGTATTGGTTCCGAGATTCAGTCCAATATCGATGGGGTAATCCGATATCAGGTGTTCCGTAGCATCGGATCCATCGGTCAAAAAGAGATTGAGGTCGGTGCCGTCGTAGGTAATCAGGGCCGTCCAGAGATCGCCGTCTGACATGCATCCATTGACGCCGGGGCCGCAGCCGCTCACGCCGTAGGGGAAGGCAATAATGATCGATCGAGGCTTCCGTTGGCATCAACGCCGACGTGGTTGTCGTTCGGGTCGCCGGCACAGGAACCGTTGTTGCAGGTGTCGAACTCGACCGCCACGCTGTTGTCCACGCCTCCGTAGCCGATGCCGCCGCCCGCGCCTCCCAGTTGACCTGAAGTCGCCGCGAGGACCGTCCGCCGGTCCGATGCCTCCGGTGTCGGTGAACCGGAATTGGAACTGGTGCTGAAGCTGTTGTTCGGGCGGATCTGGCGGTTTTTGAGAATGAGGGCGGCGTGTAGGCTGGGCGCATGCGGCTGTTTGTGGGGCTGGCGTTGAGTGAGGAGGCGAAGCAGAGGCTGGAGCGGCTTACGCTTCGCCTGCGCGCGCCGGAGGATGGGCTGCGCTGGACCTCGGCGGAGCAGTGGCACATTACGCTTGTTTTTCTGGCGACGGTGGAGGACAAGGAGCGTGCGCTGCTGCTGCGGGAGTGGGGGCGGATTCATGCGGTGGCGGTGGCGGTGCGGATCGAAGGGCTGGGGACGTTCGATCGCACGGGGATTTTGTATGCGGCGGTGGAGGTTTCGCCGGAGTTGCTGCATTTGCAGCAGAGGGTCGCGGAAGCTGCGCGGGTCAGCGGTCTTGAGGCGGAGGATCGGGCGTATCGGCCGCACATTACGCTGGCTCGGAGTCGAAATCGTGAAGGATTGCGAACGTTGCAACGGCTGAAGCCAGCGCTGGAGAAGCAGCGACTGCGCGTGGATTGGAGGGCGGAAGAGGTTCTGATGTATGAGAGCCAGCTGTCGCCTTCCGGCTCGCGGTATCTTGTGCGGGAGCGGTTTGCGCTGAGCGAGGATGACTGTGGTGGATGAGGCGGTGGCCTGGAGTGTGGGGATGGTGGAGGGCTCTTCTTCTTCGAAGGCGAGCTCTTCGAGGATGCGCTGGGCGGAGCCACGTGTGTCGTTGCTTCCTAGTTCGGCGGGTGGGGCGAGGGGGCCGAGAGTTGGGTCGTG
>DATCFM010000030.1:0-17079 GCA_036509515.1 Acidobacteriaceae bacterium | reverse complement strand
CGCCGCAGTCCGCGCTGTGCTGCCGGCCACAAAATGCTCCACCAAGCGAACCTGCTTGCCCCACGACAAACGACTCTTACGAAACCCGCTCGCCATACCAGATCCTCACGACATTATCTGGTACAGCCCCTTTTCTTTTGCCATTCTTCCGTGAAATGCGCGCTAGCGCCGGAAGAGATCCTTAACCTGTTGGACAAACGCGTCGCGCCCGATATCGCTGATGGCTTCGGTCAGGGGCAGCTGCTTGGGGCAGGCTTGCACGCAGTTCTGGGCGAAGCCGCATTCCTGCACGCCGCCGTCGCCGGCGATGGCGCGCAGACGTTCTTCCTTTAGCACGCCGCCGGCAGGGTCCATGTTGAAGAGCTTGGTTTGCGCAATCGTGGCCGCGCCCACGAAGTTGGTTACATCATTGAATTGGGGGCAGACTTCCATGCAGATGGTGCAGGAGATGCAGTTCGAAAGCGGATAGCGCTGCTCCTGTATCTGTGGGGCCTGCCTGGGGCCAGGCCCCAGATCGTAGGTGCCGTCGATGGGAACCCAGGCCTTGATGCGCTTGAGGTTTTCAAAGAGAACGGAGCGGTCGACGGCGAGATCACGCACGACTGGAAATTTTGAGAGCGGAGCGAGGGTGATGGTTCCTTTGCCGTCAGGGCCGAGCAGCTTGTCGACCAGCGCCGAGCAGGCCATCATCGCCTTGCCGTTGATCAGCATCGCGCACGAACCGCAAATTTCCTCCAGGCAGTTGGAGTCATAGATGATCGGCGTCGAAGGCTTTCCGTCGGCCGTGACGGGGTTCAGTGCGATCTCGCCGAGCACCGAGGTGATGTTCATGTTGGGCCGGTAGGGAATTGCAAACGTTTCCTCATGCGACCGTGCATCCGGCGTAGGCCGCCGCAGCACCTTCACGTTGAACGTGCGTCCACTGGTTGCCTGGTTCGGTGTCGTCACTTCAGCGACCGCGCTGGTTCCCATTCGTCTGCTCCTGCTCTCTTGCGTGAACCTCACCCGTTGACTCAGTCACCGGATGCTGTCCCTTCTCTCGAATCTTCTGCCGCTTGCCATCGATCCGCGCGCCGTACAACATGAACGCGGCATAAAACAGCCCCGCGACGACAACCAGCACGATTCCGACAACCGTCGTACTCATATGCGGAACCGTCATTGCTCAGCGCCTCCGCCGCAGCCGGGCTGCAGGTGACTGATACACCAGTCGACCGATGGTGCAGGCTACGACCAGGACAACGATCACGATCTCCCCGGTGCGTGTCATCCTGTGCTCCCTTGCCCCGGCGCAACTCAGTGTTTGCGCCGCAGATCCTGCTGGTGCTTGTCTTCGGCGGCGGCAGCGATGCCCTCTGCCGTGCCGAGATGCCGTTTTCCGCTCTCCAACGCTTTCTCCCGGCGCTTCATCTTCAGGTTATAGACAACCATGTATGTCTCCACCGCGACAAAGGCGATGACCAGCAAGACATAGACGACGTGTGTAAGTGCCCAGGGTCCGAACATATGGCTCTCTATCTCTATTGGATGGCGGCTGCCTGCCGCAAGGGTGGATGATGCGCCTAGGCCGTGGCGTCATACCTTCGCGGCCGGGGTGGGAGGAATTCCGTATCGACATCTTCCCACTCGAACGCCGGTGCGTTGTTGCGGAAGAACGCCTTGGTGGTCTTCAAATACTTCTCGTCGTTGCGCTCAGGGAAGTCGGGTTTGTAGTGCGCGCCGCGACTCTCATCGCGCTGCCTGGCTCCCTGAACGATGACGCGGCCTAGCTCGAGCATATTCCAAAGCTGGCGCGCGAAGGCGAAGGAGGTGTTGGCCCACTGGCTCTTGTCGGCCAGATTCACATTGCGGAAGCGCTGCTGCAGCTCGACGATTTTGGCATCGGCTTCTGCGAGGCCGGAGTTGTAGCGGATGATCGTCGCGTGGCGGGTCATGGTGTCGCCGAGCTCACGCCAGATGCGGAAGGGGTTTTCGTTGCCGGAGTTGTTCAGCAGCGACGCGTTCATCTCGGTCTGACGTTGCTTTTCGGCTGCGTGGCCGCCATCGCCGGACTGCGCAGGAAGTGACTTCGCATACTTGAGCGCGTTGGGGCCGGCGATGAAGCCGCCGTAGATGCAGGAGAGCAGCGAGTTGGCGCCGAGGCGGTTGGCTCCGTGGATGGAGTAGTCGGCTTCGCCGGCGGCGAAGATGCCGGGGACGTTGGTCATCTGGTTGAAGTCTACCCAGAGGCCGCCCATGGTGTAGTGCATGCCGGGGAAGATTTTCATCGGCACCTCGCGCGGGTTGTCGCCGACGAACTTCTCGTAGATCTCGAGGATGCCTTCGAGCTTGCGGTTGAGCGTCTCTTTGTCGATGTGGGTGAGGTCGAGGTAGACCATGGGCTGGCCGTCGATGCCCATGTTTTCCTGGTAGACGATGCGATGGATGGCACGCGTGGCGATGTCGCGCGGGACGAGGTTGCCATACTTGGGGTACCACTCCTCGAGGAAGTAGAAGCGGTCGGACTCGGGGATGGTGCGGGCTTCGCGCTTGTCGTTCTTGTCGCGCGGAACCCAGACGCGGCCGCCTTCGCCGCGCGCGCTCTCGGACATGAGGCGGAGCTTGTCCTCGCCGGGAATTGCCGTGGGGTGGACCTGGATGAACTCGCCGTTGGCGTAGCAGGCGCCCTGCTGATAGAGCGCGGACTGCGCGGAGCCGGTGCAGACGACGGAGTTCGTGCTCTTGCCGAAGATGGCTCCGATGCCGCCGGTGCAGACGATGATGGCGTCGGCGGGGAAGGTTCGGACCTCCATCGACCGGAGGTCCATGGCGCAGATGCCGCTGGCAGCGCCTTGAGAGTTTAAGACGGAGGAGAGGAACTCCCAGCCTTCGTACTTCTGGACCTTGCCTTGGGACTCGTAGCGGCGGACCTGCTCGTCTAATGCATACAAAAGCTGCTGGCCGGTGGTTGCTCCCGCAAATGCCGTACGGTGAAATAACGTCCCGCCGAAGCGGCGGAAGTCGAGCAGGCCTTCGGGCGTGCGGTTGAAGGGGACGCCCATGCGGTCGAGGAGATCGATGATGGCCGGGCCCATCTCGCACATCTGCTTGACGGGCGTCTGGTTGGCGAGGAAGTCGCCGCCATAGACGGTGTCGTCGAAGTGGGCCCAGGTGCTGTCGCCCTCGCCCTTGAGGTTCTTGGCGGAGTTGATGCCGCCCTGCGCGCAGACGGAGTGCGAGCGCTTGACCGGGACGATGGAGAAGAGGTCGACCTTGCCGCCGGCTTCGGCGATCTTGATGACGGCCGACAGGCCTGCGAGGCCTCCGCCTACGACGATGATTCGTGGTGTTGCTGCTGCCATCTCGTAAATCCCTCAGCGTCTCAAAACTGTTATGCCAACCATCAAGGAAACAAACATCAGAGCCATCCCCGTGACTCCCACCCAAACACACCTGCTCGCGATCTTGTATATGCGCCTTAACTTTTCAGGATCGCCTTCCTGTGGCGGCGGAGGAAAGAGCCTTCTAAAGGCACGCCGCCAACCTCGTCCTACTTCTTGGTAGCCACGCTTTGCCCTCGATCTTCGAACAGCCATCATTACCGAGCTTTCTACGGACGCTCCCGCGACCAGCAACACCAACGGCAAGCATGCGAGCCCGAGAATGAGGTTGGTCATCACTGCACCCTACCCGGCGCGTGCGCAGCAAAGAGCACCGCGGCCAAGATGCTGAGACACGCCATCACAAGAGACCCGGGATACACGAAGCGCAAACGGCTATACGGCTGAAGCGACCGATACACCTTCCGCACGTGACGATCCTTATAGCCCGGCCACCACCACAGCGAAATGCGCTCACGGATCAGGCGTTCTCCACCCGGCAGAGCCAGACGGTTAGTCTCCCGCACCATCCTGACCACCGACCATTTGGCGACGCACACGGACGCAACGGCGATCGCCAGCGCGCAATAGATCACCCCATGCACGATCACCGCATCTCTCCGGACTGCTGGGGATTTGTTGACCCCGGCGGTGGCGCAGTCGGAGCGGGCAACGTTATTCCGGCGGGTTGCGCTGGCATGACGTCGGCGGGGGCGTTGGGATACTTCCAGACGACGGAGTAGATGGCGATGAGGCCGAGGACGCAGAGGATGGTGCCGCCGGCCGCGCAGACATATCCAAACTTTTTGCGCGCGCTGTTGCCAGGCGTAATGCCCCACTTTGCGGCGAAGAGCCAGGTGCCGTAGGCGAAGTGCCAGCAGGTGGCGACCATCGCGATGACGTAGGCCGCAAGTATCCACGGATTGGCGAGCTCATGCTGGACCTTGGCGAAGGCGGCGCCGGGGTGGGTGGGGAGATGGACGCCCGAGAAGCGCTGCGTCCAGACGTGATAGGCGATGTAGACCAGCGCGATGAGGCCGGTGATGCGCTGCGAGAAGTAGCCCCAGTTGCCGGCCCAGGGGTAGACGTTGACGTTGGAGCGGCCGCGCCACCAGATGAAGACGCCGTAGCCAGCGTGATAGAGGAGGGGGATGAAGATGAAGGTCCACTCGAGGACGCGGACGAGCGGGAGGCCGTTGAGGAACTTGACCTGCTGGGCGTAGGCGAGCGGGCCGTTCCAGGTCTCGAAGTTGGAGACGATGTGCTCGATGAGGAAGGCGCCGATGGGGACGATGCCGGTGAGCGAGTGGAGTTTGCGCCAGAAGAAGCTGTGGCCTTCGCCCGCGCGCAACGGCTGAACGCCACGTTTTCCTGTCGGGGGCCGGCTATCGGGCGGTGCGGGCGGAGCGGCGGCTGCGGCCATCAGGGTCTCCTCACTCTACCTGCGCACAGATCGCAACACGATGCGCGGAAAGAGGCATGTTGATTCTTCCACCCCTCAAAATCCAGCGTCAAGAAAAGCGGCGTGTTTGTGAGCGGTAATCGTCTACTTGTGCGAATTTGCCAACTGTCGCAGCAGCTCCCGAAATGCGTTCCCGCGATGGCTTAGGGCCCACTTCTCGTCCGGCGACAGCTCCGCCATTGTCCTGCCCAGCGCTGGGACCAGAAACAGTGGATCGTAGCCGAAGCCGTCTTTGCCGCGGGGCGCGGGGCGGATCTGGCCCTCGACCTCCCCTTCGGCGCGGAGGATGATTGCGCCGTCGCGGGCGAGGGCGAGCGCGCAGACGAAGCGGGCGGCACGGGTCGATCTGCCTTCGCGGGTTTCGGGCGTTTGCTGGAGCAGCGAGAGCACGAGGCGGTTGTTGCGATCGTCTCTGCTGCCCTGGCCGGGCTCGAAGTCAACGTCGTCGGCGAAACGGGCGGAGCGGACGCCGGGCTGGCCGCCGAGGGCGTCGATCTCGAGGCCGGAGTCGTCGGCGAAGACCAGCAGGCCGCGGCGTCCAGAGGTCAGCGTCAGCCGCGAGTACGCCACAGCCTTCAGTTCGGCGTTGCCCATGAAGCTCGCCGCGTCCTCCAGCGGCTCTGGCATGTCTGGCAGGCCGGGAAGGGCGAGCACCTCGATGCCGGCGCCGCGCGCGCACTCGGCGAACTCCTTGAGCTTGCCCGCGTTCTTCGTCGCCGCATAGAGGGTCATCGTTTTAGCCTAAACCGCCATCACGTCGTTGCATTCGGTGCATCAGAATCGGGAGAGCTTGCTTCTTGGGACTCCTTGAGTTTGTTCGGGCCTCTGTAAAGAAAGGTCGCTGACGATGGCTCGCGTCTCCTTCACGATGGCCTGCGCTTTCTTCCCGCTGTTGTGCGCGGGCTGCACAGGCAGCGGACAAAATGCGCATCGCGATCCGCCGCCTGGACCGAAGCCTGCGATGCAGCCGGCACCCGCGACGCCGATCGAGAAGAAGAAGGAAGAGCTGGGTGGGAAGACCTGGGACCCGCAGTGGGATGTGCTGGTTGAGCAGGCGCTGCCGCCGGATATGCTGTCGCCGCGCGCGGCGCGTGCGGTCAGCATCTACTGTCCGCGGTTCTCCGAAGAGACTGAAGCCGAGAAGCGGGCCTTCTGGGCGTATCTGTTTCAGGCGCTGGCGGGGGCTGAGGCTGGACTGAACCCGACCTCCGACGTGCACCATACGGAGCGGGTTTTGGAGAAGACCGATTCTGTTACTCATCGGCCCATTCGCCAAGAAGGACTGCTGCAGCTTGCGTATGAAGACGCGCAGCGCTATGGCTGCGACTTCGACTGGAGCCACGACCGCACGCTGCCAGCGAAGAGTCCAGAGCGGACGATTTTGCAGCCTTCCAAGAATCTGGGTTGCGGGATCAAGATTATGGATGACCAGATTGTTACGAAGGGCGAACCGCTGGTCACGCGGCACAGCTATTGGGCGACGTTGCAGCCGGGAACGCGCAGTCACCGGATCTTTCTCAAGCAGATGGCGAATGTGCCGGCGGCTTGCGGCAGGCGGGTCGAGAGAGCTCGGAGAGTGCGGAGGAGGTGATCTCCCCCTCCCCCTATTTTGCGCAAAGTCTTCAGGGGATTGGAGTTATGGGTGGACTTCGCGTGTTGAGCCTTGCTAAAGTCTTGATTTTATAGGGGTTATAGGCAAAGTATTCATTCGAAGGGGGTTAATTGGTGGGGGTGTCCTTTTGTGGGCGGTGACCGAGGGGAAGAAAGGCAATTCAGTCGCTGCGCCTTCGGGTCCACTCCAGCCTTCGGCAGAGCGGAAGCGCCTTCGGCGCGGCGTGTATGGCACGGCTGAAGCCGTGCCCCTTCCGGTTCGTGGTTGGGTTGAAGAGTTCTGCGAACGCACATCTCAAAGGCGAGATGGGCCGCGGCTGGCAGACGTAAAAGGTCGCGCGCTATCACGCGTGATACCCCACCCTTTCACGATGAGACCGTGAAAGGATGGGCCACCCGGATTACAGGGCTATTTGAGGGCGGGAGGGCGGAGGGTGCCGATGCGGCCGTGGGGGCCGACGACGAAGGGGAGCGAGAGGGCGTTCCAGTGCTGGTCGGCGTCGGGGGCGTCGTTGAATTTGGGGTCGGGACGGAGGGCGCGCCAGTTGTGGCCGTCGTCGGTGGAGATGTCGGTGCCGTTGGGGCCGACGGTGATCCAGGTGTTGGATTTGACGTCGTAGGCGACGGCGGAGCGGAAGCCGTGGGGTGGGGTGATGGCAGCGGTCCATGTTTTGCCGCCGTCGTCAGTCCACACTGCAGTGCGATTCGCTTTATTTGGTGCTTTGTAGTCGCCGCCGACGGCGACCCCGGCAAAGAAGCCATTCTCGTGCGACCGCGGCTGCACATCGCTTGGACGAAACGCAAGGCTGAAGACTCCGGATGAAGCAGACTTGCTGCCGATGGGCACGTCCACTCTAGTAAAGGTGTCAAAGCCGAAGCTGTCGAAGTCATGGTTGGTGCGACGGTAGATTCTGGCTCCTTGAGGGCCGCCTGTTCCGAACCAAAATGTAAAGAAGGGATCTTCGACAAAGAGAGAGCTGTTACTTGCCGCAAACGCACCTTCACCGGCCCTCGCACGAGCTTGAGTATGGCCGGTTGGTCGCGATAGCTTCGGATTATCCAAGTTGATCAATTCCGTTGTGAAGTGGTCCTTTACGGGATCACCGAGCAAAATTCCATCCGACGGGTTGGCTTGAAGCGCGTCCCAGAAGCCGTCTTTATCGGGGTTCGTTAAGACGAGTTTCCAGGTTTGGCAGCCGTCGGTGGTTTTGTAGAGGCGGGATTGGTCTCCTTTGCCTGAGGACATGACGATGGCGGTGTTGTTGTCGAAGGCCTGGATGGCGCGGAAGTCGAGATGCTCGCCGCCGGGTGGCTTGGCGCAGAGCTGCCACATGAGGCCGGCGTCTTCGGTGCGGAGGATCGTGCCGTCGGAGCCGGAGGCCCAGGCGACGCCTTTGCCGACGTTGTCGATGCCGCGGAGGTCGGCGGTGGTGCGCGAGTCCTGGAGCTGCCACTGGGCTTCGAGAGATGCGGCTGTGGCGAATGTGAGGGCGGCGAGAAGGACGATGGCACGCATGGACGGAAGCATACCTCAGGGCTAAAGCCCCGTTCTTCATTGTGGGCATATGAGACCCGAGGCTAAAGCCTCGGGGTACCGATTGTTGCCTGACCCTTGCGATTCTGCTCGCTCGCCTTAGGGCTAAAGCCCCGATTTTTTCGGGAGCTATGAGACCCGAGGCTAAAGCGTCTTGAGACCCGGCTCAAGCCTCGGGGTACCTGATTGTTGCCTGACCTCTGCGATTTGCTGATGCTCACGTTAGAGCTAAGTCCCGAAAGCGTCGGGGTGCCGGAGTGTTGCTACTCCAGCAAATATGGTGGGCATGGATCGATCAAGGATGCGTGATCCGGATGCG
Organism: Acidobacteriaceae bacterium; assembly: GCA_036509515.1. Lineage (GTDB taxonomy): Bacteria > Acidobacteriota > Terriglobia > Terriglobales > Acidobacteriaceae > Granulicella. The sequence continues at coordinate 8,794 of DATCFM010000030.1, read as the reverse complement.
TGTGAAGGTATAGATAGTCCGGCGGCAGGCGGCCAGCCGGAGGATTGTTGGCGATGTAGCGGAGCTGGTTGTCGTAGTCGGAGAGATCGCGAATCCGGTGCTCACGATAGCTGCTGTGCCAGATCTCTTTCCGGATGATGGTGCTGGCGGAGAATGAGTAGCCGCCTTTGATGAGTTGCATGCACTTGGGCAGAGATTGATCGCTGGCTGGTGTGATGAGCAGGTGGATGTGGTCGGGCATAATCGCGAAGCCATGCAGATGGAACTTGCCGTAGCTGCGATAGCGGAGAAGGGTCTTCAGGAAAAGATCGGCGTTGGCTGGCTTCTGAAAATGACGATGCTGGAGGAATGTAGAGATGGAGATGGCGTAGGTGTTGCTCTGCTGGGCAGCCATGGACGAAAGCATACCTGAGGGCTAAAGCCCTGATTTTTATTGTGGGCCTATGAGACCCGACGCTAAAGCGTCGGGGTACCTGATTGTTGCCTGACTCCTCGGGTTCTGCGGCTCTTTTTCGGGCCTGTGAGACCGACGCTAAAGCATCTTGAGACCCGAGGCTGAAGCGTCGGGGTACCTGAGTGTTGTCTGACCCTTGCGATGCTGAAGCGTCTTGAGAGCTGACGAAACGCTGGGCTAAAGACCGGGGTTACCTGGAAGCGGACAGGGGCGACTCAGGCTGGGCCGAGGGCGCGTTCGATGGCGGAGAGGAGGCGTGGATCGTCGGGGGCGATGTCGGAGGGGAAGCGCTCGAGGACGGCGCCGTCGCGGCCGATGAGGAACTTTTCAAAGTTCCAGAGGAGCTCGGGTGGCGAGTTGGGGCCGGGGAGGTTCTGGCTTTTGAGGAAGCCGGCGAGGTCATCGTGGAGAGCGTTGCCGTTGTCGAGACGGTTGGGCCGGGCGGCGATGAGCTCGCGGTAGAGCGGGTGCTTGGCGGGGCCGGTGACGACGATCTTGCTGAAGAGAGGAAAGGTGACGGGATAGTCGAGCGAGCAGAAGGTCGCGATGTCCTGGTTGGAGCCGGGCTCCTGGCCTGCGAAGTCGTTGGCGGGGAAGCCGAGGACGACGAGGCCGCGATTTTTGAAGCGCTGGTAGAGGGTTTCGAGGCCGGTGTACTGCGGCGTGAATCCGCATTTGGAGGCGACGTTGACGATCAAAAGGACGCTGCCCTTGTAGGGAGCGAGCGAGGCGGGTTGGCCGGAGAGCGTGGTGAGCGGGATCTCGTAGAGCGTGGGCATATTGAAATTATCGCAAGGGAGAGGCGAGGAGCGGGCTTTGAAATCGGAAATCGTTCGTTCTTTTGAAAGGAGTTAGGGGGTTCGATTGACAGGGTAGCGTAGGATATCTAACGGTGGTCTTCCAACGCCCGAGGATTTTCGAGTCAATGAGTTTTTTTGACCTGTTGTTTGGGAAGCCGCTGGCGACCAGTGCCGAAAAAGATGAGCACATTGGTCCAGCGGCAGGCGTTCCGATCTTCGGGCTGGATGGTTTAACGAGCGCGGCGTACGGGCCGGAAGCGGCCATGGTGCTGTTGGTTCCGCTCGGCATCGCCGGCGTGCAGCTGCACCTGTTGCCGATCTTTGCAGCGATCCTGGCGCTGCTGATCATTCTTTACTTCAGCTACCGGCAGACGATCATCGCGTATCCGACGGGCGGCGGGTCGTTTACGGTTGCCAGCGAGAACCTGGGCGATGGCGCGGGTTTGCTGGCGGCCGCGGCGCTGATGATCGACTACATTCTGACCGCGGCGGTGGGCATCTCGGCGGGCGTGACGGCGCTGGTGGACGAGTTTCCGGAGTTGCACCCTCACCAACTGGCGCTATGTCTGGCGATCCTGGCCATCATCGTGATCATCAATCTGCGCGGCGTCAAGGAATCGGGCATCGCTTTTACTGTGCCGACCCTCATTTTTGTTGGAACGCTGCTGACGACGATTGCCGTGGGTGTCTTTCATGCGCTGGCCAGCGGTGGCCATCCTGTGGCGGTGACAGCGCCGCCGCCGCCGCTTGCAGCGATGGGTACCTTCACGAAGTTTGCGTTGATCTGGCTGCTGCTGAAGGCGTTTTCGAACGGCTGCGCCGCGATGACCGGCGTGGAGGCGGTCTCCAATGGGGTGACGGCTTTTCGAGAGCCAAAGGCGCAAAACGCGAATCGCACGCTGACTGTCATTATTTTCGTGCTGGTCATTCTGCTGTTTGGCCTGTCGTATGTGGCGCGCGCGTACGGTGTGACGGCAATGGATTCGGATGCCCTGAACTACCAGAGCGTGCTGTCGATTGAAGTGGCGGCGGTTTTCGGACGCGGGTGGTTCTACTTTCTGACGATGACTGGCGTGCTGGCTGCACTGTCGTTCAGCGCGAATACGGCGTTTGCAGGGTTTCCGCGGATGTGCCGCGCGATCGCGCTGAAGGATTATCTGCCGCATGTATTTCTGCTGCGCGGCAGGCGGCTGCTGTTTTCACATGGTATCTACGCGCTGACAGGATTCACGGCGCTGATCCTGATTATTTTTGACGGCGTGACGATTCGGCTGATTCCGCTGTATGCAATCGGCGCATTTATGGCCTTTACGTTGAGCCAGGCCGGCATGGTGAAGCACTGGCTGAAGTCAGACGAGCATAGTCATCGCCGGTTCAAGCTATTCATGAACGGATTAGGCGCTTTTGCCACGGGAATCACGCTGCTGGTGGTGCTGGTAACGAAGTTCATCTACGGCGCGTGGGTGGTGGTGGTTCTGGTGCCGTTCATTATTGCGCTGATGGCCAGTGTGAAGCGGCACTACAAGCGGGTGAAGATTGAGACGGCCGATCCGACGCCGTTGCGGCTTACGGGGCTGGAGCCGCCGATTGTCGTGATTCCGATGGCGCGGTGGGACAAGATCAGCGAGAAGGCGATGCGGTTCGGCATGCTGATGAGTCCGATCGTGAAGGTGGTTCACGTGGCCAGCAGCGAGGAGCGCGATTCCATTCAGGATCTGTGGGAGCCGCTGGTGCTGCGGCCGGTCCGCGAACACCATTGCGCGGAGCCGGAGCTGGTGACGGTGATGAGCACGTATCGCACGATTCTTTCGCCGCTGATGGATTATGTGCTGAAGCTGGAGGACGAGAACCCGGGGCGGAAGATCGCGGTGCTGCTGCCGGAGCTGGTGGTGCGGCACTGGTGGGAGAACCTGCTGCACAATCAGCGGGTGCAACTGCTGAAGCTGCTGCTGCTGCTGAGGGGGAATCAGCGGATCGTGGTGGTGAATATTCCGTGGTATCTGTGAGGGGAAGAAAAAGATTTTAGATTTTAGATTTTAGATCGACGCGGCGCAGGCGGGCGACGGCGGCGGGGATGATTTCGAGGGCGCGGTCGATCTCTTCTTGTGTTGTGAGGCGGGAGAGCGAGAGGCGAAGGCTGGCGCGGGCTTCGGCGGGGGTTAGGCCCATCGCGAGTAAGACGTGGGAGGGCTCGGTGGCGCCGGACATGCAGGCTGCACCGAAGCTGGTCGCGATGCCTTGAAGGTCGAGCGCGATGAGGAGCGCTTCGGCGTCCACATTGCCGAGAGCTTCGTTATTTTCTTTATCGATGCGCAGGTTGATTGTGTTCGAGATGCGGGGGGCATCGGCGGCGTTGATGTGGGCGTGGGGGATGGCGGCGAGAAGGCCGCGTTCGAGGCGGTCGCGAAGGGCGGTGAGCTCCTGGGGGGCGCCACTGTTTAGCCATGCGAGAGCGAGTTCGGCGGCGCGGCCAAGGCCGACGAGGCCGGGGACGTTTTCTGTGCCGGCGCGGCGCTGGCGCTCGTGCGGACCGCCGTGGAAGAGTGGGGCAAGCTCGACGCCCTTGCGCACGAAGAGCGCGCCCGTGCCTTGCGGAGCGTACATCTTGTGGCCAGAGAGGGAGAGCAGATCGACGTTCTTGAACTCGCCCGAGAGGTCGAGCGGGAGTTTGGCGGCGGCCTGGACGGCGTCGGTGTGGAACAGGATGTTGTGGGTCTTGGCGATGCGGGCGAGCTTGCCGACGGGCTGGATGGCTCCGGTTTCGTTGTTGGCCAGCATGATGCTGATGAGCTGGGTGTGAGGGCGGATAGCGGCTTCGAGATCGGCGGGGCTGACGACGCCGGTGCGGTCGGGGCGGAGGTAGGTTACTTCTAATACCCCATTGGCTTCGCGGCCGCGTTTTTCGAGGGACTCGGCGGCGAAGAGGACGGCGTGGTGCTCGATCTGTGTCGTGATGAGATGTGCGGGCTCCTTTTTGTCGAGGAAGGGTTGCAGGACGCCGCTGAGCGCGAGGTTGTCGCTCTCGGTGCCGCCGGAGGTGAAGACGATCTCTTTGGCGGTGCAGTGAAGCAGAGCGGCGATGGAAGTGCGGGCGTGCTCGATGGCGGCGCGGGTGCGCTGGCCGGCCTGGTGCGCGGAGCTGGGGTTGCCGTGGCGCTCGAGGAAGAAGGGCTGCATCGCCTCCATGATTTCGGGGAGGACGGGCGTCGTCGCGTTGGCGTCGAGGTCGATACGCATCTGTGACGAGAGTATCTGTTTTCAGGGGCCAATTGCGATCTGGCTCTGCTAGGCTGGGTGCGTTGCAAACTTGCACACGAGGTGATTTATGCGTCTTCGGTATCTTTGCGCAGCTGCGGTTCTTAGCGGGTGCGTACTCTCAGGTTCTGCACAAATGGGTTCGACAAGTGCGAAGGTTACTCCGGGCACCGTGATGTCGCCGGTGAAGGCGCAGGAGGAGTTGCTGAACCTCTTTGAGGGAGAGTTCATGGGTGTGGCGAAGACGATGCCTGCCGACAAATACAGCTTCTCGCCTGTCGCGGCAGCCTTTGCGCCATCGCAGGGAGCAAAGTATGACGGCGTTCGCACCTTCGCGCAGGAGGTTTCGCACGTCACTTTAGCGAACTACTACTTCGCTTCGAAGATCCTTGGGGAGAAGGTGCCCGTCGATCCGAAGGCCATCACGGCGCTTACGGGGAAGGACGAGCTGCTGAAGGCTGCTGCAGGTTCGTTCGCCTACGCACACAAGGCGCTCGCCACGATTACTCCGGAGAACGCCTATGTTGCCATTGACGGCGTGGACGGCCTCCACACGCGGTCGGTGATTGCGTCCTTCATTTCGGCGCACGGGTATGACCACTACGGGCAGATGGTGGAGTACCTGCGGATGAACGGGCTTGTGCCGCCGGGCTCGAAGTAGGGAAGGCAGTGGTTAGTGATTAGTAGTTAGTCGTTAGTAATGACGATGGCGCCCGCGCCGGACAGTAAGGTCTGCCGGGTTTTTCACTAACCACTAACTACTGACGACTAACTACTCGCTAGCTGCGCTGCTCGATGGGGGTGTAGGGCGCGGGGTAGGCGGGGCCGGTGTATTCGGCGCGGGGGCGGATGAGACGGTTGTCGTCGTGCTGCTCCATGACGTGCGCGCACCAGCCGGCGATGCGGCTGATGGCGAAGATCGGCGTGAAGAGGTCGATGTCGATGCCGAGGGTGGTGTAGGTGGAGGCGGAGTAGAAGTCGACGTTGGCGTTGAGATGCTTCTCGTCCTTGATGAAGAGCTCGATCTGGCGGGACATCTCGTACCACTTGGGATTGGCGTCGCGGCCGAGCTCCTCGGACATGCGGCGCAGGTGCGTGGCGCGCGGGTCTTCGGTGGTGTAGACACGGTGGCCGAAGCCGGAGATCTTTGCCTTGTTCGCGAGCATTTTGCGGACGTGCTCGACGGGATCTTCGCCGGCCTTGTCGATTTCGTAGAGCAGACGCATGACGGCTTCGTTGGCGCCGCCATGCAGCGGACCTTTGAGAGCACCGATGGCTCCGGTGATGGCGGAGTGCAGATCAGAGAGTGTGGCCGCGATGACGCGGGCGGCGAAGGTGCTGGCGTTGAGCTCGTGGTCGGCGTGGAGGATGAGCGCGACATCGAGCGCGCGGGTGGCGGTTTCAGAGGGCTTTTCCGCGTTGAGGAGCCAGAGGAAGTTGGCGGCGTGAGAGAGTGATGGGTCGGGCTCGACGAGGCTCGTGCCCTTGCGAATGCGATCGAAGATGGCCACGATCATCGGTATCTGCGCGGTGAGATCGAAGCTCTTGCGCAGGTTGGCTGCGTGGGTCGTCGCGTTGGAATCGGTCGAATAGATGGAGAGGAGTGAGACGGCGGTGCGCAGGACCTCCATCGGCGAGGCGGTGCGGGGGACGCTGCGGAGGAACTGGAGGACCTCGGGCGGGAGCTTGCGAGCGGCGGCGAGGTGCTGGGAGAACTCCTTGAGCTCGGCGGCGTTGGGCAGCTTGCCTTTCCAGAGGAGGAAGGCGGTCTCTTCAAAGGTGGAGCGCTGGGCGAGCTCGTGGATGTCGATGCCGCGGTAGGAGAGAATGCCGCGCGCGCCGTCGATGAAGCAGATTGACGACTCGTTCGCAACGACGTCTTGCAGCCCTTTGGGCGCGGTGATGGACATGAAGAGAAGCTCCGAGGCGGGATTTCAACAGCGTCTCTGATTATCGGAGAGTAGGAAAACGGTTGTCACGGGCGGATAGCCGAATATCGGCAGACGTGGGCGAAGCTGGCGGCTCTGTAAGTCCGTGGAGTCGAGGGTTTGGCTTTTCCGTTTCGGGTTTCGGGTTTCGCGTTTCGAGTTTTCAAAAACGGGCGGTGGAGAAGGGTCGGAGGTCGACTGCGGGGAGTTTTCCTTCGAGGAGGTCGGCGAGGACGGCGGCGGTGGCGGGGGCGAGGAGGATTCCGTTGCGATAGTGGCCTGTGGCTGCCCACCGGCGCGCGGAGTGGGGAAGACGGCCGAGGAGCGGGAGATCATCAGGGGTGCCGGGACGGAGGCCGGCCCAGGCTTCGACCTGTGGGGCATCTTCGGTGGGAGCGAGAGCGGGGAGCAGATTGGCGGCGAGAGTTCGGAGGCGGTCGAGGTCGGCTGGGTGAGTGCTTAGATCGAAGCCGGCGTCTTCATCGGTGGCTCCGATGAGGGCTGTGCCGGCCTGGGGGCCCTGGGTGCGGGGGACGATATAAATAGTTTGACTGCGGTGGACCTCGTGGAGAGCGAGGATGGAGGGAAGGCGGACTCGCAGCATCTGACCTTTGCGCGGCTTCACGACCGCTGGCGGGCCCTGGAACCAGGCGCCCGAGGCGTGCACCAGTTGCCGGGCCAGGAGGGCAGGGCCGTGGAGCGGGCGCACATGGATGCCATTGGGTAGCTCATGGATTTCGACTTGATGCGCGTCCTCATGCAGAGTGATTCCGGTTTGCCGGGCTGCGTGGAGGACGGCGGGGCCGAGCTGGCGCGGGTCGATTGAGTTTTCGGCGAGGAGGCGGGTGGTTCCGTCGTCGAGATGCTGGATGGTTGTGGACGTCTGGAAAGGGACGGATATGCCCGAGAGGGTGGCTATGCGGTCGAGAAAAGCTGGATAGAGAGCGATGCTGTAAGTGGACAGGCCGTGCAGAGCGGCGGGGTTGTGGGGATCGTCGGCGGCCAGCATACCGGCGGCTGCGATGGAGGTCTGGCGCATGGGGCGAGCTGTATCGAAGACGGCGACCGAGGCGCCGCGAGCGTGGAGTTCCAGGGCCAGGGAGAGTCCAATCAGGCCGGCACCAGCGATGGCAACGTCATAGGCTGGTTGAGGGATCATCAGGGTATAGTTTAGAACCGAGAAGGTTTAGGGTGTCCTAGAAGAGAAACACCCTTTTCCACCGGGCTGCGTCCAACACCAAAGGCAGCGCGCACTGACGGGCCCAGAGAAATTTGAAGGGACGTTGTCTCCAAGGAGGAGTGAAGGCATGAGTGATCTAGAAAGAGAGTACGTCGTGCAATCCAAGGCACCGGGATGGCTCGTAGGCGTATCCGTTGTGAGTCTGCTGGCGGCACTGGGTGCGCTGGGATGGAGCCTGGGTCTGCAGAACCATCTGACCGCCGCCGAGAAGAACCTGACGGTAGCGACGCAGCAGAATACGGCGCTGAGCGAGAAGCTGGAAGACACGAACGAGCGGATGCGCGCGCAGGGCGAGGCTCTTGGACAGAGCGTCGGGCTGACGCAGAAGCAGCTCGAGGACCGTTCGACGCAACTGGTCAAGGCGCAGCATGCTGTGTCGGTGGCGACGACGCGCCTGCAGCGGGAGGAAGCGGACACCCGTAAGCAGGTAGGCGATGTGCAGACGGATGTGTCCGGCGTGAAGACGGATGTCGGCGCGGTGAAGACCGATGTGGCGAGCACGCAGGCCGATCTCGCGCAGACCAAGGGGCAGTTGACCCGCGTGGTAGGCGACCAGGGTGTGATGAGCGGGCTGATCGCGACAAATCACGACCAACTGGTAGAGCTGGAACATCGTGGAGACCGCAATTACTACGAGTTCACGCTGCGCAAGGGAGCTCCCGCGCAGAACGTCGGCACGGTGAAGCTGGCCTTGAGGAAGGTCAACGAGAAGCACTCGAGATATACGATGAACGTCAACTCGGACGACAGGACGATTGAGAAGAAGGACAAGAATATCGATGAGCCGGTTCAGTTTTACTCGGGTAAGACGCCGGCGCTGTTTGAGATCGTCGTCAACAACATCAGCAAAAATTCGGTGACCGGATATCTGAGCACGCCGAAGAATGCGCCGGCGCCGATTCAGGTTCCGTAAGAGGCGATTTTTCGCAACGCGATCGATTTAGATTTGAGGGCTGCATCGTGAAGATGCAGCCCATTCTTTTTGGGGCTGTACCAGATAATGTCGTGAGGATCTGGTATGGCGAGCGGGTTTCGTAAGAGTCGTTTGTCGTGGGGCAAGCAGGTTCGCTTGGTGGAGCATTTTGTGGCCGGCAGCACAGCGCGGACTGCGGCGGAG
>DATCFM010000029.1:0-41656 GCA_036509515.1 Acidobacteriaceae bacterium | reverse complement strand
CAGAAAAGTTGTCGTCCTCGCTGCCTGCATCGCCTGCATGGGAAGCGGCCCCATCCTGCTGAAAGCGCATCCAGTCCTGCTAGCCGGGTGGATCGTACTCATGATCGTCCTGCTTGTTTTCGTAGGAGTCCAGTTCGCGAAACTAAAGAGAGAAGGCTCATGAGTAACATCGTTGACGAGACCGGCATAGCCCCGGGCGACGCAGACGCCGCGAGAGTCGCGACCATCGAGCGCAACACGCTGGAAACCAAAATTTCTCTGCGTCTCAACGTCGACGGAACCGGCCAGTACACCGTCTCCACCGGCATCCGCTTCTTCGACCACATGCTCGAAAGCTTCGCGCGCCACGGCGGCTTCAACCTCGAGCTCAAGTGCGTCGGCGACCTCGACGTCGACCAGCACCACACTGTCGAAGACATCGGCATAGCTCTTGGGGAATCGTTCGCCGAAGCCCTCGGCGACAAGCGCGGCATTTTGCGCGCGGGCTACTTCTGCATGGCGATGGACGAGACCCTCGCCGTCTGCGCCGTCGACCTCTCCGGCCGCGTCGCCTGCGTCGTCGACGACCAGCTCACCGCGCCCCTCGTCGGCGACCTGCAGACCGAGCTCGTCCCCGACTTCTTCGATGGCTTCGCCCGCGGCGCCAAAGCCAACGTCCACGTCAAGACAATGTACGGCCGCAGCAATCACCACAAGATCGAAGCCATCTTCAAAGCCTTCGCCCGCGCCATGCGCGGAGCCTGCTCCCGCGACGAGCGCATGCGCGAGTTGTTGCCGAGCACAAAAGGATTGCTGTGATATGGAGCGTCTACCACAGGTTCGCAAACGAATTCGCTTTGCGTCAGGAGCGCTAGTCGTTTCGGCTCTCGTGACGGCATACCATATCATTCTTCTCGATTTTGGCTTCTTTGATAAAACCCTTTTCCTAGCGCTCTGTGGCATCTGTCTAGTACTACTTGCGACAGCGATCGCGCTTCTACCAGTGGATCGAATATCCGCAAGAGTTGTTCTCTTAATGAGTGGTCTGCTCGCTCTGTTCTGGCTCTGGGGGCTAAGCAGCTTGTCCTGGAAAAAATAATCACTGTCGTCGACTACAACATCTCACCAGGGCTAACGGTTCAATCATGAGCATCGAACTCTCCAAACAAACCCGCGAAGACGCCATCGCCTCCATCAAGCGCTACTTCGACGAGAATCTACCCGAGCCCATCGGCGATCTCCCCGCCGGTCTGCTCTTGAACTTCATCCTCGAAGAGATCGGCCCGGCGATCTATAACCAGGCCATCAAGGATGCCGCGACCCGCCTGCAGCAGCGCGTCGCTGACCTCGAAGGCGAGCTCTACGAAGACGAGCTCCAATACTGGCCCCGCACCGAGTCCAAACGCCGCAAATGAAAACTCGCATCTCGATCCCTTGTGATAGACTATGGTATATACCATCTCGACGGAGGAATCCATGCCGCGCACAGCCAAGCTCTTCATGAACGGCCGCAGCCAGGCCGTCCGTCTGCCAAGTGAATTCCGCTTCGATGGCAACGAGGTCAGCATCCGCAAAGACCCCGAAACCGGCGATGTCATCCTTTCCAGGAAGCCCAAGAACCTGGATCGTTTTTTTGCAATGCTCGAAGAAGTTCCTGCCGAAGAACGGGCCGCGTTCAAAATCCCCAGGGATCGCGCTCCGCTCAAGCCACGGAAAATCTTCTGATGGACCACTTTCTGCTCGACACCAACATCGTGAGCTTTCTGGTCAAGCAGCCCAGCACCGCCGTCCATCACCGGTTTCGCAGAGCACAGAAGAACTATCTTGCAATCTCCGCAGTCACCGAAGCCGAGCTGCGTTTCGGTCTCGCGCTTCTGCCGCCACAGGCCAAGCTGCATGCTGCCATCGCAGAATTTCTCTCTGGAGGGATTAACATCGAACCTTGGGACTCGCCGTGCGCGGCTCACTACGCTCAACTTGCGGCCTCTCAACAGAAGCAGGGCAAGCCGCTCAGTCCGCTCGACACCATGATCGCCGCCCACGCTCTCGCCCATAACTTCACGCTCGTCACCAATGACAAAGCCTTCGCCCGCATCCGCAATCTCCGCGTCGAAGACTGGACCAAAGGACCGCAGCGCGCATGATTGCCGTCATCGACTATAAAGCGGGCAACCTCACCAGCGTCGTCAAGGCGCTGCGTCACCTCGGTGCAAGCGACATCGTCGTCACGCAATCGCCCGCCGATGTCCTCCGCGCCGACAAGATCGTCCTGCCCGGCGTCGGCCACTTCCAATCCACGCAGCTGCTCCGCGATCTCGGCCTCATCGAAGCCACCCGCGAAGCCGTCAAAAATGGAACGCCCTTCCTCGGCATCTGCGTCGGCCTGCAATGGCTCTACGAAGGCTCCACCGAATCCCCTGACACCCCCGCCCTCGCCCACCTCACCGGTCAATGCGAGCGCTTCCCCGCTGCCTTCAACAACGAAGAACTCAAATCCCCGCACGTAGGCTGGAACTCCCTCGAAGACATCCGCCCCGACTCACGCCTGCTGCGCGGCATCCACAACGGCAGCTTCGTCTACTACACGCACTCCTGGCGCGCACCCGTCTCGCCCGACACCGCCGCAACCACAAACTACGGCGGCGCGTTCACCGCGGCCGTCGAACGCGACAACGTCATGGGCGTCCAATTCCACCCCGAAAAATCCGCCGAAACCGGCCTCCGCGTGCTAAAGAATTTCCTGGAGCTGTAAATGTCGAAGCTCTACTGTCTAATTTCTACTTGTCTACTGTCTGCCTTCCCATGCTGACCAAACGCATCATCGCCTGTCTCGACGTTCGCGCCGGACGCGTCGTCAAAGGCATTCAGTTTGTCGACATCGTCGACGCCGGCGACCCGGCCGAGCTCGCACACCGCCACGCCGCCGCGGGCGCCGACGAGATTGTCCTCCTGGACATCACCGCCACGCATGAAGGTCGCGGGACACTGCTCGACACCGTAAAGCGCACCGCCGCGAATCTCTTCGTCCCCTTTACTGTCGGCGGAGGCATCCGCTCCGCTGAAGACGCCGCCGCTGTCTTCGACGCCGGCGCGGATAAGGTCAGCATCAACTCCTCCGCCATCGCGCGCCCCGAGCTCATCGCCGAGATCGGCGCCAGCTTCGGCGCGCAGGCCGTCATCGTCGCCATCGATGCTCGCCGCGCAAAAAACTCCGCCGACCCCGCAGGCGAAGCCGAGGTCTACGTGTCTGGAGGCCGCAAACCGACCGGCCGCCGCGTCGTCGAGTGGGCACGCGAGGCTGAGCAGCGCGGCGCCGGAGAGATTCTATTGACATCAATGGACTGCGACGGCACCCGCGACGGCTTCGACTGCGAGCTCACCCGCCGCGTCTCCGAAGCAGTGCAAATCCCCGTCATCGCTTCGGGCGGCGCAGGCTCGGCTGCACACTTCGCACAAGTTTTTCAGCAGGGCAAAGCCGACGCCGCCCTCGCCGCCAGCATCTTCCACTTCGGCATCACCGACTCCCGCGCGCTGAAAGCCGAGGTCGCCGCAGCAGGCGTGCCGATGAGGCTGCCCTGCTAAAGCTCCTGCGACAATAAACCCTATGCTCATTCCCTCCATCGACCTCATGGGCGGCAAGATCGTCCAGCTCGTGCAAGGCGAAAAACTCAAGCTCTCTTTCGACGACTTCGACTACTGGATCGACCGCTTCTCGAAATACCCACTCGTCCAGCTCATCGATCTCGACGCCGCCATGCGCCAGGGCTCGAACCGCGATCTCATCGAGAGCATCTGCAAACGCCTGCCCTGCCAGGTAGGCGGCGGCCTGCGCACCGCCGAGGACGGCCGGCGCCTGCTCGACGCCGGAGCGAAGCGCGTCATCTACGGCTCGTCCTTATTCGGCGCAGAGCCCGAGCCCGCACCCAACGCGCTGGAGTTTAGCGACGGCGCGCAGGAGTTCGCGCCGATCACGCAGCGCAGGCACAGGCTCATCCGCCTCGAGTTCGCCGCGTACCTCAAGAAAGCTCTCGGCGAAGACACACTCTGCTTCTCCGTGGACACAAAAGACGGCCGCGTCGCCGTCCGGGGCTGGAAAGACTCCGTCGATCTCGCACCCGAAGAAGCCATCACCTGGCTCGAGGACTCCTGCGCCGCGTTCCTCTACACGCACGTCGACACCGAAGGAACGATGCAGGGCTTCCCCATGCACATCGCCGCCACGCTGCGTTCCACCACCGCGAAACAGCTCATCGTAGCCGGCGGAATCAAAGCGCGCGCCGAGATCGACGAGCTCGATGCCATGGGCGTCGACGCCGTTGCGGGCATGGCAGTGTACTCAGGAGCAATCGACGCGTAGCAGCGCCATGAACCCGCCATAAACCCGACGCACTACTCGATATTGCTCGCGGCGTCGCTGTCGCCGGCAATCGCGTAGTAGCCCTTGCGCGCCTGCACCTTCATGCCCTTGCCGCAATCGAGATCGATCTTGCGATACGTCCCATCCGCGTTCTTGTTGATCGGTGTATAGCTCAGCAGATACTGCGTGCGCAGCTCATCCTGAATCTGGTCGAAGGCATCTTCCAGCCTTCTTCCGCTGTTTCCCACGTTGATCACGCGGCCGCCCGTCTGCTGCGCCAGCTGCTGCATCGCACTCGATCCCATATAGATCTCGCCCGCCGCAAAATACGACTCGCGGTCGGCGATCAGGATCGGATAGACAATCACGTTCGCCTTCTGCGCGGCCTCGATGGCGGTCTTAATCGTCTCCTGCGATCCCTGGTCCTGCCCATCGGTCAGAATGACAAGAATTTTGCGGCCGGTCTGCGATTGCAGCTTGTCGTGCGCCGCCAGATACACCGCGTCATACAGCAGCGTCCCGCGAGGATTGCTGGTGGGGAACGGTCCGCCGCCGATCCCCGGCACGCCGGCCGACGAGCTCGCCGCATTGATCGTCGCCTTGTTGATCGCGCGCGAGAGCTCCCGCGGACTGTTGGTGTAATCCGACAGCAGATCCACGTTGACGTCGAAGGAGATCAGGAACGCCTCGTCCTTGGGCGTGATCACCTCCTTCAGAAACCGCGCGCCCGAATCCTGTTCGAGCGGCAGCACATTCGTCTGGCTTCCACTCGTATCCAGCAGGATGCCGATGGTCAGCGGCAGGTTCTTCTCCTGCGTCATGCGTTTGATCGTCTGCGCCTGATGGTCTTCGGCGACCTGGCAGTCGTCCTTGCGCAGGCTGGTGACGAAGCCGTTCTTGTCCCGCACGGAGAAGTAGACGTTCACCAGGTTGACGTTGATCTTCAGCGTCTGCGTCGGAAGGCCGGGGATCTCCTTCTGCGCGGGCGCTGTACTGGCCGGCGGCGGCGCATCCACCGTGGGCGCCTCCTGGGCGCAAAGACTCATGGCAGGCAGCAGGGCGAGCGCTAGGGGAAGAACGGCAAGACGGTGCAGGCGAACGAAGTGCATATGCCTCTTAGACGTGAAAATACGCCCTTTCGGCGACACCCGCATCCCGACCGCCCTCACGCGCTTACCCCGGCCCGCATCCTTGTCGGGAGCGCAACATAGCGACCTGTCCGCGCGTCTGCGCGTCTGATAGACAGGGGGACCGATAGGGCGGCTGCGCCCGAGCGCCCCGGCTGGTAGTCTCAAGAGGCAGCTTTACGCGCAGCCGGCGGCCGGTTCCACGGTCATCGTCGTCGTGTGAGAGAAGGGAAGAGCAACGGATGGGGTTGGGCAAACAGAGTATCGGAGCAACGGTTTTGGCGGTCATGCTGGCCGCGGCAGGCTCCGCAGGCAGTGCACAGCAGGGGACCCAAAGCGGCAGCCCGGCCGCTCAGCAGGGCATTCCCAATGCGCCCGCACCGCAGACGCTTCCTCACCTGAACACCATTACCCCAGCCGCTCCCGCGCTCCCGGAAGGCGCCGCGCCTCCGCCCGCCACGCCCGATGCAGCCACAAGAGATAACGGTGGCGTCGCGCCCGGCAGCACCTTGCCCTCGGCGCCCACGCCCACCGCCCAGACCACCGATCAGGAGCCGCCGCCCGACCTCCCCGCCCCGGGCCAGGGGCCCTCCGAGGCCTACCGCCTGGGCACCATCCACGTCGACTTCGTCCAGGTCCCCTTCACCGTCAAGGACGGCAAGGGCCACCTCGTCCCCGACCTAACCTACCGCGACGTCCGTATCTATGAGAACGGCCTGAAACAGCATATGAGTCTCTTCTACCGCGATCCCTGGCCGCTCTCCATCGCCCTCGTCATCGATCAAAGCGTGACCTTCGACACCATGGAGAAGATCAACTCCTCGCTCAGCGCGCTACAGGGAGCCTTCTCTCCATTCGACGAAATTGCGGTCTACACCTACAACAACGGCGTCAAGCAGCAGACCACCTTCACCGCCGCGCAGAGCAACCGTCTCGCCGTCATCCTGGAACGCTCCAAGGGCAAGGGCCGCGAAGCTCTCATGCCGCTGGGCGGCCCGCTCGCCCAGACCACCATCAAGAACAACCAGCAGGTCGATCCCAACACCACGCCCGTCCGCGGCGAGACCAGCATCTACCAGACGCCGCCCAAGGAGTTCCACACCCTCCTCGACGCCATCTTCACCGCCGCGCAGTCGCTCAGCACCGCGGCCCCCGATCGTCACCGCATCATCTTCGTCATCTCCGACGGCAAGGAGTACGGCTCCACGGTCAAAGAGAAGGAGCTTCTCCGCTACCTCCAGACCAACAAGATCGGGGTCTACGCTACTCTCGTCGGCGACTCCAGCATGCCCGGCATGGGCTTCCTGGACCGCATTCATCTGCCGCTGACCATGCGTGACGATGTGCTTCCGCGCATCTGCTCCGTCACCGGCGGTGAGGTCGATCCCGAGTTCCGCCCGCGCGGCATCGAGGAGAGCTTCGCCAGGATCAGCGAGACCATGCGCTACCAGTACACCGTCGGCTACTACACGCACCTCTCGCCGCTGGACAACAAATTCCGCCACACTCGAGTTGACGTCATGCGCCCCGGCCTCACCGTCGACGCCCCGGACGGCTACTATCCCGCGCCGCGCAACGTGCACACTGGCGTTCCCGTCACCTCTACGCCGCCCGCCACCACACCCTCCGCCACCTCCCCGCCCCAGACTCCGTGATCGCCGGCGCATCGCTGCCGTCCGCTCTCTCGGCGAACATCCTGCTCGCGCTCGCCGCCGCCGCCTCCTGGGGCGGCGGCGACTTCTCCGGCGGCATGGGCGTCAAAGCCGCGGGAGGCTCAACCTCCAGCGCTCTGCGTGTCGTCATCCTCGCGCACGCCTCCAGCCTCGCCGTCCTGCTGGCGATCCTGTTCGTGCACCACCCTTCATTTCCGCCGCTCTTGCATAGAGCCCCGCTCGTCTGGGGACTCATCGCCGGCGTCACCGCCGGCATCGCGCTCACCGCCTTCTACATTGCGCTCGCCCGCGGAGCCATGGGAGCCTCGGCCGCCGTCAGCGGCCTGCTCGCCGCCGCCATTCCGGCCGCCGTCTCCAGCGTTCTCGAAGGCGTCCCATCCCCGCTCCGTCTCGCCGGCTTCGCTCTCGCGCTGGCCGCCATCTGGCTCATCGCTGCGGGCCCTTCGCCTGAGTCCACGCAAGCTATCGACGGCTCCGCGCCCAGCGCCGCCAACCGTTCCACGATGACTCTCGCCATCATCGGCGGCCTGGGCTTCGGCATCTACTTCGTCGGTCTGCGCCTGGCCAATCCGCTCGGCATCATCGCGCCCGTAGCGCTCGCGCGCGCCGGCAGTCTCACCACCTGCGCGCTCCTTCTGCTCGCACTAACAATCCGCACCCGCGCCACAAATAAGGGTGCCGCATCTTCCACAAATTCGGGTGCCCCATCTTCGCCGACGGCATTACCGTCGGCTAATGTGGGTACGCGCCTCACCCGTTCCATTCTTCTCTGGGCACTCGGCGTTGCTCTGCTCGACACCGGTGGCAACCTGCTCTTCATCGCCGCCACCCGCTCGGGCCGCCTCGACATCGCCGCCGTCCTTGCCTCGCTCTATCCCGCCGGCACCATCCTGCTGGCTGCTTGGCATCTCCACGAGCGCCCCACCCGCCGCCAGCTCACCGGCATGGCTATCGCCACCGCCGCCGTCGTGATGATTACGGTTTGATCGAGTAGACTGGCACGTACTCTCGGAGGCGTAATGTCAAATCGTCAGGCGGTGGTTCTGGCTTCGCGAGTTCTTTGCTTTTACCTTCTCTACAATGCGTTTGCCAACCTCACACATTTTCCCGCCTACATTCTCGATCTAGGGCATCATTGGCATTCCCTATCGACGGGGTTAACCCCGGCATATGACAAATATTGGCTTCGATACGATTCGTTGGAACTTGACGAAGCAGTACTCCGGCTTGCGCTGGAGATATTCTTCGCCAGCGTCTTCTATCGCTGCGGAGGTCGTATCAGCCGCTTCCTCCTTGGCGTGGAGAGCGAACCACTCACTCCCGAAAGCGAATCCTAGCGTCGTCCCGAATTCCCCGGCACCTCATTCGCACTCACCACGCCCGGATTCACCTTCGCCTCGACCTCTTTCGCAGCCTCCTGCGGACTCTCGTCCGCCAGCCTCACCTCGCCCGGATCGAACGTAGGCTTCGGATATTTCAATTTCAGCTTCTGCATCGCCTCCAGAACGATCCCCGAGATCGCCACATTGCGATAGCCCTTGTTGTCCGCCGGAATCACAAACCACGGCGCAACCTTGCGGCTGGTCGTGCGCAGGATTTCCTCATATGCGCGCATATAAGCATCCCAGCACGGCCGCTCTTCAAAGTCCGAAGGCGACAGCTTCCAATGCTTCTTCGGCTCATCGATCCGCTCCTGCAAACGCCGCGTCTGCTCCTCGCGCGAGATGTGCAGAAAAAATTTCAGGATCACAACATCGTTGTCGGCGAGCGTGCGCTCCCACGCGTTGATGTCGTCCATCCGCTGCCGCGCCTGCTTCGCGCTCACATGCCCATGCACCACCGGCGACAGCACATCCTCATAGTGCGACCGGTTGAAGATCCCGATCATCCCTCGCGGCGGAACCCCCGCATGGCAGCGCCACAGAAAATCATGCCTGGCCTCCAGCAGTGTCGGCACCTTGAACGACGCCACCTGGCATCCCTGCGGATTCACGCCCGAAAAGATATGCCGGATCGTTCCATCCTTGCCCGCCGTATCCATGCCCTGCAGCACAATCAACAGCGCCTTCGACTGCGCTGCATAGAACACCTCCTGCAGCTCGGTAAGCTGTTGAGCGTTCTTCGCCATCGCCGCCTCGGCAGCTTTTTTGCTTGAAAGTGTGCCGCGCTCCTCGGTCGGCAGACGCTCCAGGCGAACCTTCGTGTGCGGCTTGATGAGATACGGTGACTTCAGCTTCATGGCGTCTCGCCTCCAATAAAAAACGACGGCCGCGAAGACGCAACCGTCGCTGCTGCCGCGCCCGCTCGTTCAGCGCAGCGTTACCGCCCGTTCAGCTGCCGGCCGGCGGCTTCGGGGCCTCATCGGCCGCCTTCGGAGTCACCGTGTGTGCCGTGTCGCCGGTCTTGGCATTCGAATCGTCACCGCCGGTAAGGCCCTTCATTCCCTCTTTGAAGCCGCGCAGCCCTTCGCCCAGGCCTTTGCCCAGCTCCGGCAGCTTGCGCCCGCCGAACAGCAGAACCGCGAGGCCCAGAAGAAGGATGAGGTGCCAAGGTTGAAGAAGATCGCCCATAATTTGCTCCCTGCTGCCGCCCTTCAATCGCAAAGGCCGCAAATACTATTGTCGCACGTCTACCCACTCCTCCGGTATACGGTTGGCCTCTTCCTTTGGACGCTCCTGAAGGCCGCCTGCCTGCTCCTGCGGGGCCGGCACGCGCCACGCAACCCATCGAGAATCGCAGGATAAGTTCATCCGCCACACGTCACAGCGCGACACCCATCGTCCCGCCCGGTATATCCTTGAGAGCGACGCACCGTTTCGGCGCGCACCCCAGGAACCACCGCGCGCGCGAGCGCCTGCAAGCGAGGAAGATGCTCTTCACGAATCTGACGTCTGTACGCACGGCCCGCTCTGCCGGCCGCTTCGCCACCTTTGCCGCCACCTTCGCTCTCGGCGCCCTCGTCGCAACCGCCGCTTGTGCCCAGAACCCCGCGCCCGGCACCGCTCCCATGCAGCAGCCCTCCAGCTCCAGCGCCGACGGCCAGACCTCGACGACCCAGGCTGCGCCCGGCACCGCGCCCATGGCGACCCATCGTGCCGCCGTCGCCCTCGCCCCTGGCCGCGGCCCCAGCTACCACAACAAGTGGGACATCTACGGCGGCCTCAGCTTCATGAACGGCCAGGCCGGCCAGGATCTTCCCAAGCGCTACAACATGGGCGGCGGCGAAGCCCAGGCCACCTACTGGCTCGGCTCGCGTCTCGGCATTGCCGCCGACTACCGCTTCGAGGCCGGAACCACGCCCGTCCTCCCCAATCACTACTACAATCGCGTGCTTGTGATGCAGCACATCTTCGCCGGCGGCGTGCAGTATCGCGGCCCTAAGAACCGCTACGTGGCCATCAACTATCACGCCTTCGCCGGCGCCGCCGATGGCATCTTTGACCACGCCGTCCAGAACTACCCCGGTGGCAGCCCTATTGCGGCCTGCCCCACCGAAGCGACGGGCTCGCAGGGGAATATCGGCCTCTACTGTAACCACGTGGCGCCCTGGGGAGCCGCCGGCGGCAGCATCGATTTCAACCAGGGCCCCAAGCTCGCCGTCCGCCTCTCGCCCGACATGATCTTCGAGCACTTCGGCACCGAAACGCGCGAATACGTCTCCATCTCCCTCGGCGTCCTCTACCGCTTCGGCCGCCACTAGCTCCCACCCATAAAGAACCTGTCATCTCGACCGGAGCGCCGGGCCCCGGACGAGCCTGCTCGTCTGGGTGGCAGCCGGACAGTCTCATCGTCCCGCGGAGCGGAGAGACCCGCCGTTCCTCTCGGCCTTGCAACAGTTCCTCGGGGGAAAATTCTCCCACTATTCATCGCTGGACTCACCCTCTTCCACCAGCGAGCTGGTCCCCACCACATCGAACGTCATCGGCTGCCCGCCCGTCTGCTCGATCGTCGCCCGCATCGGCGTCCGCTGCCACGTAGCCTCAGCGCACACAGGATGGGCGGCCTGCGCCTGCGGCCATGCTCCCATCTTCTTCTGTACCACCGCCTTGCGCGCGCCCAGTTCCGCCACCACGGCCATCAACCCACCCTTCGCCGTGGTCGCAATCCCACAGTACGCCGCATAGTCCCGAAACCACACCGCCACCGACACCTGTGGATCGAAGTCGGGCAGATGCAGCGCCGTAATATGCCCCGTCGTGCGATCCACCATCAGCCACGGCCCCGGCTGCCAGCTCCACCGCACCGCCTCGCGCGGCAGCGCGTCGTTCAGCCGCAGCGCCCGCTGCACCACAAACGTCCTGTCCGTCACCTCATGGATCGGCCCCACCGTCCACTCCCGCTGCCGGTCGTCGACCATCAGCGGCCGCACCCGCAGGCTGGTCGAGTCATCCGCCTTGGTCTCCGCCGTCGCCTCCGGCGGCGTATACGCCACCCGCCGCACCGGGCCCAGGGTTACCGTATGAGTCTTTTGGGTTTTGACCGCCCTCGCAACCCCGGGAAACAAAAAGGCCGCAGGGCACAGAAAGCCAAGCAGCAGCGGCACAAGAGCCGAACGAGAGGTCTGCATGGCACACAGCCTAGCAGATGCCCGCGAGCGCCGCGATGACCCGCGAAGACTCCCCGATAACCCGCGCGCCTCAGACCTTCGCAGCCATCTCGCTCGCAACCCGCCTTGCATCCTTGCCATGCCCGGCCTCGCCCGCAAAAAAATTGAGGCCCACCGAACGGTGGACCTCATTCAAGCTCTGCGGTGCAGATTGGACCCGGCTTAGGAAGCCATCCCAAACTTGCGCGCCAGCAATGCCATACCGATCAATGCGGTACCCAGCAACGCGATCGACGCCGGCTCCGGGGTAACCGTGGTAGTGGTGCGTCCCGGAGTAAGAAAAATATCATCCCGGGACGTAATTCCGCCGTTCTTAACCGAGCCGTTTTTCTCGTACTCGTAATTCACTTTGATCGAAGCGGCGTCAGTGCCGGTAAATAGACCATGGGCTCCGCCCAGACCATTCGGGTCGCCGACCTGGAAGACAAAGGTATAGACGTCAGAGGCGCTGTCCGTCGCCACACCCAGGCCAGACCCCGTATAGGCGAGGCAGAAGAAGCCGTTGCCGTTGCCATCGCAACCGCCGCTGTTGACGCCGCCCTTCGTTGTGGCGGCTGCATATGTACCCGCAGGCGTCGGCTCGGAGACCACCGTAATGCCGGAGTAATCCGTAGTCTTCGGCGCGAGCTTCAGGGAAACGCTGTTCATAAAGTGCGCAAAACCCGTGTTCCCATTAGCGAAGGCGGACGTATCGATCACGAGCGTCACGTCATACAAATTTGTGCCCGCCGTAGTGTAGCTGAGCGTGTAAGTCGAGCCCTTGTCGGTGATGGTGTCGGCGTAGGCCGCTGTGGACACAAGCGTAAGCGCGAAACCGGCTAACAGAATTTTTTTCAGCATCAAAGAACCTCATTAAGAATGCAAAGTTGAAACAGAGACACACTGGTAACGGACGTTTGGTTCGAAAATCCACCTGCTCGTAGATTTCGGATTGATGCATATCAACACTGCAATCAGGTGGCCGATTCCCCTCAAACCCAACAGCACCATTTGCTATTCTGAATCAATGACTTAGGGGAACGAGACGATCCCTGCGCGACCGCCGCCAGAGTGCTTTTCGCAAGATTTTGCATGGGTAAAGGGAATGTGCCTGCCCTCCACGCAAAGCTGCTTCTTTTTCCTTCCCCCCTTGCATCTCCCGCGCCTCTGAGCTTTCGCCGTGTACGCAGCCTTCGGGCGCTTCCCACGCGATCCGTTTTTCGATACACTTGTGAATGGTGTGCGCGTCTCGCGCTTCCCCTGTCGTATCCCCTTGCGGGGAGGGGTCACTGAGTCCGCAAAAACAGGCCATGCCAGGCTGGGAGATTCAGATCCAAATCTGACTCCTCGAAGGAGAGCGTTTGTCGAAGGAAGATGCGATTGAAGTCATGGCGGTCGTCGTTGAGACGCTGCCCAACGCGCTGTTCAAGGTCGAGCTCGAGAACAAGCACCAGGTACTCGCGCACGTCTCAGGCCGCATGCGCAAGAACTTCATCCGTATCCTCCCCGGTGATCGCGTAGCCATCGAGCTCAGCCCCTATGACCTCAACCGCGGCCGCATCGTCTACCGCTACAAGTAGGCGTTCGGGCATGACGAGCGTTCGCGCTCAATCCGGATTACGCGAAGCCTTCATGGCCTCGCATTCAGGCCGGGCACTAAAGGGCTTTAGCCCAGGCCTCACAGCCGCAACAGAAGGGATTTGAATCATGAAGGTCCGAGCATCCGTAAAACCGATCTGCGACAAATGCAAGGTCATCCACCGCCGCGGCGTCGTTCGCGTCATCTGCGAAAACGCCAAGCACAAGCAGCGCCAGGGCTAGATGTTAGATCGCAGAGGTTAGATGTTAGAAGCCGCAATGTGCCGCTCTCTAACATCTAAAATCTAGAATCTAAAATCTGCATTTACGGCCCCACCGGGCGAGTTCGCCGAAGTCAAGGCGTGCGATGAACCCGGAGGAGACGGCAACCGAAAACGGTAGCCAGTCAGCCGCTCAACCGATAACCCCGCGCCCGGCAGAAGCCCAAGCGCCCCAACCGAAAGGCACACCATGGCCCGTATCGCCGGCGTCGATCTGCCACCCAATAAGCAGGCTCGCATCGCCCTCACCTATATCTATGGCATCGGTCAGCCCCGCGCCCTGTCCATTCTCGACAAGGCCGGCGTCGACCCGCACGCCAAGATGACCACGCTGGACGAAGACCAGCTCAACAAGATCCGCAACGTCATCGAAGCCGAAGGCGAGATCGAAGGCGACCTCCGCAAGGAGATCGGCCTGAACATCAAGCGCCTCATCGAAATCCAGTCCTATCGTGGCCTGCGCCACCGCCGCTCGCTTCCAGTCCGCGGCCAGCGCACCCACACCAACGCACGTACCCGTAAAGGCCCGCGCAAGGGAACCGTTGCCGGCAAGAAGAAAGCGACCAAATAACCCATGGCGAAATCACAGAACAAGGGTACCGGCGCGAAGGTTGGCAAGAACAAGAAGTTCAAGAAGCGCGAGCGCAAGAACGTTCCATTTGGGCTCGTCTACATTCAGGCGACCTTCAACAACACCATCGTCACCATCACCGACCAGCAGGGCAACACACTCACCTGGAAGAGCTCGGGCTCGCTCGGCTTCCGCGGCTCCCGCAAGGGAACCCCGTTTGCCGCGCAGCAGGCAGCGGTCAACGCCGCCACCGCCGCGCGCGACCACGGTGTGCGCTCGGTCGATGTGCGCGTCTCGGGTCCTGGCTCGGGTCGTGAGTCTGCCATCCGCGCGCTCGCCGCTGCGGGTATCGATGTGCGTTCCATCCGTGACGTCACGCCCATGCCGCACAACGGCTGCCGTCCGCCCAAGCGCCGCCGCGTTTGATGGCTGCTATTGGTTCGCATTTCGCTCTGCCCGGAAAATTGGGTGTGGCATGAACCGGTAGGGCAGGGCTTTAGCCCTGCCAATTGAAAGCGGTCATTATTTTTGTTGCGGTTCGATTCCGCGTTAGCGGAATCGAACCGCAACCACAACCCGGATCGGGACCAGAAGGGCACGCCGCCCGTAAACCGATCGACAACTGAAGTTTAGGAGAAGAAAGAAATGGCACGTTACACAGGACCCGTTTGCCGGCTCTGCCGCCGCGACGGAACCAAGCTCTTCCTCAAGGGGCCCAAGTGCTTCACCGACAAATGCCCCGTCGAGAAGCGCAACTTCCCTCCCGGCCAGCACGGCCAGTCCAAGAAGATCAAGAAGCTCATCGGCTACGGCCTGCAGCTCCGCGAGAAGCAGAAGGCCAAGCGCATCTACTTCACGCTCGAGACGCAGTTCCGCGCCTACTACGAGAAGGCCTCCAACAGGACCGGCGTCACCGGCGAGCTCCTGCTCCAGCAGCTTGAGACCCGCCTCGACAACGTCTGCTACCGCCTCGGCTTCGCCATCTCGCGCCGCCAGGCCCGTCAGGTTGTCCGTCACGGCCACGTGCAGGTCAACGGCCGCAAGGTCAACATCCCCAGCTTCCAGTGCAAGGTCGGCGACGAGATCGCCATTCGCGCCGGCTCCAAGGAGCTCGTTCTGCTCCAGACCGCCAAGGACTTCGCCAGCGGCCAGAACCGCGTCCACTGGATCGACGCGCAGCCCGACAATCTCTCCGGCAGAGTCATCGCTCTGCCCAAGCGCGAAGACGTGAACCTGCCCATCAACGAGCAGCTCATCGTCGAGCTCTACAGCAAGTAAGTTATTGAGTTGTCATCCTGAGCGCAGCGAAGGACCTGCTTTCCTCCGCTGCGCCAAGGATGCCAGCCATCACAACTGAACCCACCACCCCGCACCACCCCTGAACCCACGCAGAATGCTTCGCGCGGGCAGGAAGAAAGGATCCATCATGCTTTGGAGAGGTTTCCAGAAGCCCAAGCGTCTCGCCGTCGACAACGAGACACTCAACAACACCTTCGGCAAGTTCAGCGCCCAGCCCTTTGAGCGCGGCTTCGGCACCACCATCGGCAACGCGCTGCGCCGCACCCTGCTCAGCTCCATCGAAGGCGCCGCCGTCACCGCCGTCAAAATCGAAGGCGTGCTGCACGAGTTCCAGTCCATCACCGGCGTCGTTGAGGACGCAACCGACATCATCCTCAACCTCAAGCAGATCCCCTTCAAGCTCAACGGCGAAGGCCCCAAGGCCCTCTATCTGCACGCCGACCAGCCCGGCGTCATCACCTCCGGCATGATCGAAGCCGACTCCGACGTCGAGATCCTCGACCCCGACGTCTACATCTGCACCATCTCCGAAGGCGGCCGTCTCGACATGGAGATGCGCCTCAAGCGCGGCCGCGGCTACGTCTCCGCCGACAAGAACTTCGACGCCGACCTCGGCATCGGCTTCATCCCCGTCGATTCCGTCCACTCGCCCGTCCGCAAGGTCAACTACCTCGTCGAGGCAGCCCGCCTCGGCCAGATCACCGACTACGACAAGCTCACCGTCGAGATCTGGACCAACGGCACCGTGCTCCCCGCCGACGCGCTCGGCCTCTCCGCCAAGCTGCTCAAAGACCACATGACCATCTTCATCAACTTTGAAGAGGAGATGGAAGCCGGCGGCCTGGCCGACCACGACGGCCCCGCCATCCACAACGAGAACCTCAACCGCTCGGTCGAAGAGCTCGAGCTCTCGGTGCGCAGCTACAACTGCCTCAAGAACGCCAACATCGCGACCATCGGCGAGCTGATCCAGAAGACCGAAGCCGAGATGCTGAAGACCAAGAACTTCGGCCGCAAGAGCCTGAACGAGATCAAGGAAATTCTCGCGCAGATGGGTCTCTCCCTCGGCATGAAGATCGACGAAAACGGCAACCCGGTCCCGGGCCCCACCTCCGTTCTTCCCGCCGCCACCCTGGCCGCCAGCTACGGCAACTTCGACGACGAGGAAGAGGACGAAGACGAGGACTTCGAGCCCATCACCGAAACCGAAACCTTCTAGGTTCGGATCACCACAAACCCGGGTGGCCCATTCATCGCGCAGTCTCATCGCGCGATGGGTGGGCTCCCACAAACCGCATCCACCGATGCACACCGGTCGACAGGCAAGACCTGGACCGAAGGAGATCAACAATGCGCCACCGTAAAGGCGGATTCAAGCTGGGTCGCAACACCAGCCATCGCCGAGCCCTGCTTCGCAACCTCGTAACCTCCATCATCATCAACGACCGCATCCACACCACGGTCACCAAGGCGAAAGCCGCGCGTCCGCTGGTCGAGAAGATGATCACCCTCGGCAAGAACGGCAGCGTCCACGCCCGCCGTCAGGCTCTCGCTTACCTGATGACGCCCGACTCAGTCGATCGTCTCTTCGCCGTCGTCGCTCCGCGTTACGCTGACCGCAACGGCGGCTACAGCCGCATCATCCGCACCGGCCCCCGTCAGGGCGACGCCGGCGAGATGGCCTACATCGAGCTGCTCGGCGCCGAGCAGGAGCTGAACGAAAAAGCCCAGAAGCGCGCCGACGCCCGTCAGAAGCGCCGCGAAGAGCTCCAGAAGCAGATGGACGAAGAGAGCGCCGTAGCCGACGGCGGCGACCCCAACGCCCAGCCCTGATCTTGCTCCAGATCACAGCATCAATAAAGGCGCGCCAACCGGCGCGCCTTTGCATCGTCCACCCCTGCGCTACACTAACCACAGTCAATGCCCATCGTCGAACTCCAGAACATTCGCAAGACATACGACACCAAGGTAGCGGTCGAGGGTCTTTCTCTCACCATCGAGCCCGGCACCATGTTCGGCCTCCTCGGCCCCAACGGCTCCGGCAAAACCAGCACCATCCGCATGATGATCGGCATGACCGTGCCCGACTCCGGCGCTGTCCGCCTCTTCGGCCAGCCCTTCTCGCGCTCCGTGCTCAACCGCGTCGGCTACCTGCCCGAAGAGCGCGGCCTCTACAAGAAGATGAAGGTGCTCGATCAGCTCACCTTCCTCGGCCAGCTTCACGGCCTCAAGGAGTCCGACGCCCGCAAGCGTTCCCGCGACTGGTGTGAGCGCCTCCAGATCACCGAGGCCATCGACAAGAAAACCGAAGAGCTCTCCAAGGGCATGCAGCAGAAGATCCAGTTCATCGCCTCTCTGCTCCACGAGCCCGAGCTGGTCATCATGGACGAGCCCTTCAGCGGCCTCGACCCGGTCAACGCCGAGCTGCTCATGGACACCCTCATCGAGCTCCGCCGCCAGGGCAAAACCGTGCTCTTCTCCACCCACCGCATGGACCAGATCGAAAAGCTCTGCGACTCCATCGCGCTCATCTACCAGGGCAAGCTGGTCCTCTCCGGCTCCATGCGCGAGGTCAAATCGCGCTACCCGCGCAACCGCGTCCAGGCCGTCTTCTCGGGCGACGATAGCTTCCTCCGCTCGTCTCACGTGGCTGATGCCCGCGTCTACGCCGGCATCGCCGAGATCACGCTGCACTCTCCGGAAGGCGCGCAGCCTCTGCTTCGCGAAGCCGTCTCCTGCGGCGCCCAGATCATGCGCTTCGAGGTCATCGAGCCCACCCTCGAAGAGATCTTCATCACCACCGTAAAAGGCACGCCCGAGTTCGCCGAGGCTGGAGGCCGCCTCGCAGAGGCTGGAGGCAAGACCGATGCATAACGTCTGGCTCATCGCCCGCCGCGAGTACATGGAGCGCGTCCGCACCAAAGGCTTCATCCTCGCCACCGTCCTCATCCCGCTCTTCATGGCCGCGCTCGTCGGCGGCAGTGCGTTCTTCATGACCCGCACCAAGACCTCCTCGCACATCGCGATCGTCACCTCCGACAGCACCTTAGGTCACGATCTCCAGCATCAGCTCGAGACCGGCAAAGATAACCAGATGACGGTCGACTTGCTTCAGCCCTCCGAAGCCACGCGCGCCGGTCTTGAAGCCCAGCTTCATACACACGCCGCGCAGCTCGCCGGCTATCTCTGGATCACACCTCCCGCTGCTTCAGGCGAGCGCCCGAACTTCGCCTACCACGCGCGCTCCGCCGGCGACATCTCCACCGAAGACGCCATCGAGCATGGCGTCAATGCGGTCATGACCCACGAAGGTCTCCTCGGCAGCGGACTCACGGATGCGCAGATCAAGCAGATCACCGCGCCCGTCGAGATCGACACCAGCTCCAGCGGCAACAGCACGCTCGCCTTCGGCATCGCCTATCTCTTCTTCTTTCTTATGTACATGGTCATCATGCTCTACGGCATGAACACCGCGCGCAGCATCATCGAAGAAAAAACCAGCCGCGTCTTTGAGGTCCTGCTCGCCACCATCACGCCCGACCAGCTGCTCGCCGGCAAGATCCTTGGCGTCGGCGCGGTCGGCGTCACCCAGGTCGGCGTCTGGATGATCGCCGCCGCCGCGCTCGCCGCCAGCCCCATGGCCATGCATCTCGCCGGCGCCAGCGGAGCGCACGGCATCCTCAGCGCGGCCCAGATCGGCTTCTTCATCCTCTATTTCATCTTCGGCTTCCTGCTCTACTCCTCCATGGCCGCCGCGCTCGGAGCCATGACCAACTCCGAGCAGGAGCTCCAGCAGCTCAACATGTTTCTCGTCATTCCGCTGGCCTTCTGCATGGTCATGCTCTTTCCCACCGTCCGTGCGCCGGACTCCACGCTCGCCCGCGTCGTCTCGCTCATCCCTTTCTGCTCGCCGCTGTTGATGAACTTCCGCACCGCTCTCACCAGCGTTCCCGCCTGGGAGATCATCCTCTCCGTCGTGCTCATGTCGCTGACCATTGCCGTCGTCATCTGGTTCTCCTCGCGCATCTACCGCGTCGGCATCCTCATGTACGGCAAAAAGCCCAGCCTCCCCGAGATCCTCCGCTGGCTCAAGTACAGCTAGTGCTGTTCCGCGTCGCTTCTCGGCCGGAATGCCGGGTCACCTTTGAATCTGTCATCTCGACCGGAGCGAAGCGGAGTGGAGAGACCCGCAGTTCTGCTCATGCAGCAAACTACATCTTCATGAAAACCCCATAGGAATGCTTCAGAGGGCGCTGGAAACAAGTTTTGTTATTGATGGCACGCCTTCACACCGAGCAACGATCAGGTACCCCGACGCTTTAGCGTCGGGTCTCATCACACCGGGCGACGATCAGGTACCCCGAGCCTTTAGGCTCGGGTCTCATAGGCCCAAGAAGAACAGGGCTTTAGCCCTAAGGTATGCTTTTCTCCTCGGATGCCACGTTTTCAGTGCCCTCTGAAAGCCGCTCTATCCAGTCCGTAAATGTCGATAACGACCGAAGCTAAGCCCAGCGCATGGAAATCGATCTCGCTCATCTCGACAGCCCGCAATCGAATCCTCTCCGCGCCCACATCTGCATCATCGGCGCCGGCATCGCCGGCCTCACCCTCGCGCACAAACTCACGCGTCTCGGAGCTGACGTTCTCCTCCTCGAAGCCGGTGGCCGCACGCAGTCCGCATCGTCCGATGATTCCGACGCCGAAGTCATCCAGCAGGGCCATCCCCACCCCGGTACAGCGGAGCCCAGCGCCCGCGCCTTCGGCGGAACCTCACTCACATGGGGAGGCCAGCTCCTTCCACTTCCTGAAAACAACACTTGGCCCATCACCGCCGCCGAGCTAGCCCCCTTCAACAACGAAGCCGAACATCTCCTCGGCGTCGACGATCTCTCCTACGACGCTCCCTCCTTCTTCACCAAGCTGCAGGAGCGCACACCGGATCTGCTCGAACAACTTCCGCAGCTCGACGTGGCCGTCTCCAAGTTCGTTCCCTTCGCGCATCGCAACCTCGCGCAAACCCTCGGCCGCGATCTCCGCGCCCACTCGAAGACCCGTGTGCTTCTCCACGCACAGGCCACCGAGCTCCTGCTCGCTCCCACGCGCGACCGCATCCAAGCCGTGCTCGTCCGCACACCCGCAGGGCCCCATGGCGTCCAGACCCATCGCATCGAAGCGACCCACTTCGTCCTTGCCGCCGGAACCATCGAGACCGTCCGCCTCCTGCTCGCCTCGCGCTCCGTCGCCCCCGAAGGAGTCGGCAATCAGAACGACCAGGTCGGCCGCAACTTTCACGACCATCTCACCACCACAGCGGCCACCATCCAAAATCCAGCCCGCGACCACGTCCTCACCACACTCGGACCACGGGTTTTTCGTGGTACTTTGCACAGTTTCAAGCTCGCAGCCGACCCCGAACTCCGCGCGCGGCTCCATCTCACGCCCATCCTAGCCCACCTAACCTTCGAAGAATCAGATACTTCCGGAATGGCCGTTCTCCGCTCCCTCCTGCGCGCCCGCCAGCAAGGCCATCTCTCCACCACACTCCGCCAATCCCTTCCACGACTCCCCCCAACCCTGCTCGAAGCCGCCCATCTCACCTGGTCCGCGCGCATCCAGCGCCGCCGCTACATCTCGCAGCAAACAAAGGTCTTCCTCCGCCTCAACGCCGCGCAACAAACCCCTTCCACCTCCCGCATCACCCTCTCGCCCGACCTCAAACCCATCCTCGACTGGCGCCTCCACCCCACCGAACTTTCCACCCTCCGCGCCTTCTCCACCCACCTCCGCACCCACCTCGAACGCACTCATTCCACTGGCTTTACCTGGAACGATCCACTCCACCTCGACGACGCCCGCCACGCCATGGGCGGCGCCTGCATGGGCACCCACCCCCACACCAGCGTCGTCACCCCCAACCTCCGCGTCCACAACCTCCAAAATCTTTTCGTAGTCTCCGCCGCCACCTTTCCTGACGGATCGCCGCAGCTCCCCACGCTGCCGCTGATGGCGCTCTCGCTGCGTCTCGCCGAACAGCTTCACAAGCTGTACTGATTTGCAGCCAGAGACTGACCGCCACAACCCAGCTAAACTCAACTTCGTGCACGTCTTCACGCGCAAGCAGCGATTTCTACTCGCCGCCATTCCACCGATCGCCGCGCTCTTCATCCGCGTGCTCGGCGCGACGTTGCGCTATCGCGACATCGCCGCGCCCGGCACACCCATCGGCCATACCATCCCCGGCCCCACGATCTTCGCCTTCTGGCACTGCTCGCTGCTCGCCTCTGCGCACCGCTTCCGCAACCTCGGCATCGCCATCCTCATCTCGCGCTCCTTCGACGGTGAGATCATCGCCCGCACCGTCGAGCGCCTCGGCTTCCTCGCCGTCCGAGGCTCCAGCTCCCGAGGAGCCGCCGGTTCCCTCCGCGGCATGGCCGAAGCCTACGCACAGGATCGCATCTGCGCCTTCACCGCCGACGGCCCGCGCGGTCCAGCCCGCATCGCCAAACCCGGTCCCGTCCACCTCGCCGAACTCACCGGCGCATCATGGATCGGCAGCTTCCATGCCGAAGCCAACCGCACATGGCGTCTCCACACCTGGGACAATTTCATGATCCCGAAACCCTTCAGCACCGTAACCTTCACCTGGCCGGCCCACGTCCTACCCAACCTCGCCGCCGTCCAACAAGCCCTAAACGAAGCCACCAAAATGACACCCAACTCCCTAACTAACAGCTCGCTAATCGCTAATCCCTAATCCCTACTCCCTGCCTTTCATGCTCGTCTCCGACTTCGCCTACGATCTTCCCGAAGAGTTAATCGCGCAACACCCCCCCGCGGAGCGCGGGGCCTCGCGCATGCTTACGCTCGACCGTCGTACGGGCTCTTTCGCCGACCACCTCTTCACGGAACTTCCACACCTCCTCCAACCCGGCGATCTTCTTGTACTCAACAACTCGCGCGTGCTGCCCGCACGTCTTTACGCCACCCGCGCCGGTCTGCACACGCAGCACGACTCGCCCGGCCCTACCGGCCAGATCGAGGTCCTCCTCACCGAACATCTAACAAGCTCCGAAGGTCACAACGACTGGCTAGCCCTCGTCCGCCCTGCCAAAAAAATCCACCCTGGCGAAACCCTCGAATTTCGTTCGCCGTCTGAGCCCTGGACGCTGGACCCTGAGCCCGACCTCACCGCCACCGTCCTCAGTATGGGAGAGTTCGGCGAGCGCACTCTCCGCTTCGCGCCCACCTCCGACTTCATTGCTATCGTCGAGCGCATAGGGCACATGCCGCTCCCGCCCTACATCCACCGCAACAAACACCAGCCCGACACCCGCGAGGACCGCGAGCGCTATCAGACCGTCTATTCACAACAAGCAAGCTCCGCGTCGCAACAAGCTGGCTCCGCGGCCGCGCCCACTGCGGGCCTGCACTTCACGTCTGCAATCCTTTCGCAACTTGAAGCCCGCGGCGTCGAGCTCGCAACCATCACACTCCACGTCGGCCTGGGCACCTTCCAGCCAGTCCGCGTCGCCGACACGCGCGATATACGCCTGCACTCCGAGCCGTACACGCTCTCCGCATCAACCGCGCAAGCCATCAACAATGCGCATCGCGACAACCGCCGCATCATCGCCGTCGGGACGACAACCACGCGCACCCTCGAGCACCTTGCCCGCGCCTTCGAATCCATTCACGGCCCACTCTCGCCAACCAACCCGCTCGCACTCGCCCCACACTCCGGCAGCACCAGCCTCTTCCTCTCGCCCCCACCTGACGGCGACGCCGACTTCAAACTCGTCCGCGACCTTCTCACCAACTTCCACCTGCCCGAATCCACACTGCTGATGCTCGTGTCGGCCTTTGCGGGCAGGGAAGCGGTTCTTCGCGCCTACGCTCACGCCGTCGCCGAACGCTACCGCTTCTTCAGCTACGGCGATTGCATGCTGATCCGCTAAGTCTCTATCACTTCCCGAAGCGATCCTCAAACTGCATGATCAGTGAATGCACGATCGAGGGCCATGGACGGTCGGAGTGCCCTATCCACGTCTCGGCCCACACCATCGTCCCTCGGCTGCTTTCCGTTCCCGTCGCCGCTCCCGATGCATATATCCGCAGCGTAGCTACAGGCTCGCCCGCCGGCCCAATATGTATCCCCGTTGACTCCACCGGCGTCAATATGAATGTCAGATCCGCCACCTGATTCGCGCCTGCCACACTCTTCCCCAGCCTGGCAACGAGCTTTCGAAGCTGCGCCGCCGTAAAGCGGTCCATCGGCTGGCTCTCCACCGCAATCGTATGAGCTGCATCCAGCCTGCTCCGAAACGCATCCCAGTTGCAGCTATAAACCCTCTTCTGCAACATACATCCTTCGTCTTGGTGCGGAGCCGCTACCGCCTGCGCCTGCACTCCGACACAAAACGTAGCCATTGCTGCAAGAGTCCCTATCCGAAAGCATCGACCGAGAAAACCGACTGCGGAGCCCGTCCGTCTGCATGAGCCTGACATACTTGCACTCTAGCGCGAAGACCCTGAAGCTGCCTAGCCCACCCGGAATTCAATTCCCCAGCCACGCACAGCCCAAAGCATCCTAAGCTGAAGAGAACGCCATGCCCGACAAACCAGCCAAGCCGCCCATCTACCTCCTCGACACCATGGCCTTCATCTTCCGGGCCTATCACGCCATGCAACGCTCGCGTCCCATGTCCACGCGCACCGGCATTCCCACGGCGGCCACCTACGTCTTCGTGAATATGCTCAACAAGCTGCGCAAGGACTTTTCGCCTGAGTATCTCGCTGCCGTCTACGACGTCGGCGCGCCCGTCCATCGCAACGAGCTCGCCGATCAATTGAAGGACGTCAAGAAATTCAATATCAAAACCCAGCAGTTCGAAGCCACCGAGTACGCCGGCTACAAAGCCAACCGCAAAGAGACGCCGCCTGACCTCATCCAGCAGCAGCCCTACATCCGCCGCGCGCTCGAAGCCTTCCGCATTCCGATCCTCTACTACGAGGGCTTCGAGGCTGACGATGTCATCGGCACGCTGAGTTGTCAGCTGTCGACCCTCGGCCATCACGTCTTCGTCGTCTCCTCCGACAAGGACATGATGCAGCTCGTCAATGAGAGCGTCAGCATTCTCAATCCGACCAAAGACAACCTCATCCTCGACCCAGCGGGCGTCGAAAACGTCCTCGGCGTTCCTCCCCAAAAAGTCATCGACGTTATGGCCCTGCGCGGCGACGCCATCGACAACATCCCCGGCGCCCCTGGCATCGGCGACAAGGGCTCCGTCGAACTGATCCAGCAGTTCGCCACCGTCGAAGCCGCTATGGACGCCGCCGTCGCCACGCCGGACGCCATCAAGCGCAAGACCTACCGCGAATCCCTCGCCAACAACCGCGACAACATCCGGCTCTCCAAAGAGCTCGTCACCATCCACACCGCCGTGCCCATCGATTTTTCCCTCGATGCCATGCGCACGCAGCCCGTCGACAACGCCGCCTGCCGCGCCCTCTTCACCGAGCTCGAGTTCACGACTCTCCTCAAAGATCTCGCGCCGGACCTCGATGCCACGCCCACCAGCTACAACACCAAAGCCACCGCGGCTGACCTTGCCGCGCTTCTCGCCGAAGCCCGCAAAGAAAATCATCTGGCTCTCGCCCTCGCCGAAACTCAGCAAGCTCTCGCCGAAGAGCTGGCCGCCGATCCAACCGATCCCAACACCAACCCAGACATAGAACCCGAGCCCGAACCCGCTCCCCCACAGACGATGTCTCTCTTCGGCGCGCCCGAACCAGCTACAAATCCGGGTGCCCCATCTTCGCTGACGGATTCATCGTCGGCTAAGGTGGGCTCTTCCGCAGAACCTGACCCCGCCTGCCGCCTCGGCCTCGCCGTCACCTCCGCGCACGCCATCGAAATCTCCTTGGACACTCCCGGCCTCCGCGAAGCTCTCGCCGACCCCACGCTCCCCAAGCAGGTCCACGATCTCAAAGCCGTTCTCCGCGCGCTCCAGCCGCACAACGTCACGCTCGCCGGCCCCATCACCGACGTCATGCTCCAGAGCTATTTGCTAAACCCGACGCACGGCTCGCACACCCTCGTCGACATCGCCGCCCGCACCACCAGCCGAGCCCTCACTCACCATCCCACCAAAGAAAATCCCAACGACCCAAAACGCCTTCCCGAAGCCGCAGCCGCCATCGCGCGCCTCGCCACCGTCCTCGGCGAGCAACTCGCTGAAGCCACTCCCACCGCGCACACCATCCCCGCCGACGACCCATCGCTGGGCGGCGCCGTCACCACGGAGATGCTTTTCGCCGATTCACAACCAGCGCGCACCGAAAATCTGTCATCTCGACCGAAGGCGCGCAGCGCCGCAGCGGAGAGACCTGCAGCCCCTCTCGAATCGCCGCAAACCCTGATCCCTTCCTCACCGCTCACCTCCGTCTACACGCACATCGATCTTCCTCTCGTCCCCGTCCTCCTCCGCATGGAGCAGACCGGCGTCCGCATCAACCCCGAGCTCCTCCGCGAGATGTCCTCACGCCTCGCCGTCACGATCGACGACCTCGCCGAAAAAATCTACGCCAGCTCCGGCCACAAGTTCAACATCAACTCGCCCAAGCAGCTCGGCGACGTCCTCTTCAACAAGATGGACCTCCCCAAGCCGCTCAAGTACGGCAAGGGCAAAGTCATCTCCACCGCGCAAGACATCCTCGAAGACCTCGCCGCCCATCACGAGGTCCCCGCACTCGTCCTCGAATACCGCCAGCTCCAAAAGCTCAAAGGCACCTACCTCGACGCACTCCCCCTCCTCGCCGACGCCAACGGCCGCATCCACACCACCTTCAATCAGGTCGGCACTGCGACGGGTCGTCTCTCCTCCACCAACCCCAACCTGCAAAACATTCCCATCCGCACGGCTGTCGGCCGCGAGATCCGCGCCGCCTTCATCGCAGCGCCCGGCAATCTCCTCATGTCCGCCGACTACTCGCAGATCGAGCTCCGTCTCATCGCGCACTACTCGCAGGACCCTCTGCTGCTCGACGCCTACCGCACCGGCAAAGACATCCACACCTTAACCGCGGCAGAAGTTTTTGAAGTCGACCCCGCGACGATGGACAAGGAGACCCGAGCTCGCGCGAAGGCCGTCAACTTCGGTATCGTCTACGGCATCTCTCCCTTCGGCCTCGCCGCACAACTGGGCATCGATCAAAAAACCGCGAAGGCTTACATCGAACGCTACTTCGAGCGCTACGCCGGCGTCGCGCGCTTCATCGAAGCCACGCTCGATCAGGTCCGCCGCGAACAGGCCGTCCGCACCGCCTTCGGCCGCATCCGCCCCATCCCCGACATCCAATCGCGCAATCCCAACCAGCGAGGCTTCGCCGAGCGCACGGCCATCAACACGCCCCTGCAAGGCACAGCCGCCGACCTCATCAAGCTGGCGATGATCCGCATCGACGCCGAACTCACGCGCCGCAAACTCCGCTCCGTCATGACCCTCCAGGTTCACGACGAGCTCCTCTTCGACGTAGTCCCCAAAGAAGCCGAAGAGATGCAGGAACTAGTCAAAACCCAAATGGAACAGGTAGCCGAGTTCTCCGTCCCCATCGTCGCCGACGTGGGCTTGGGCCAAAACTGGCGCGACATCAAATAAAATAGTGAAAATGTCGAATTACCTCCAACAATGCCAAGCGAAGATGGGAGCAGATATTGGTTTTGTATACGTACGACTATGGAACCGTTTGGCACACCTTCATTTCTCTTGGGGCCACTACTGCGGCCTCTTCGGAAAGAGCCAGGCTGAATTCGATGTAATGAATGGCACAGCAGGGGCCCTATTTAAAACAATCCAGGATTCGCCCTGGGAGACAATTCTGCTGGACTTAGCCAACTTTGTCGATTGGTCACGTGATCGCCCTTTGTCATTGAGACGCCTTGACCACGTGATACCAGAAGACGCGATTCCAAGCTGGAAGGAATCCTTGGAGATAGCCTGTGTGAAGTGCAAATTCGCCAAAGATTGGAGACACCGGAGGATCGCACATTGGGATTTTGCTCACGAAAAAGATACTTCTGCCAAGCCGCTAGCTGCGGCAAGCAGGACGAATGTTCGAGAAGCATTGAACGCTATCACCGATGCTTTGAATGTGGTAGAGACCCACTTCCTGAAAACATCGACTTTTTTCGAAGGTGATGAAAATCAAGCTCGCCATTTGATCCATGAGCTCGATCTCATCAACAAAATACGCAACGAGCGTAAAGATAGATTGCTTAATGGCACTAATAGAGAAGACGACACAGATTGGAAACGCTGGAATGGCTAGTTCGATATACCCGTACAAAGACCTCATTCATGTACAGCCCATCGCGCATGAGTGGGGTCTCCAAGCCTCACGCCGCCTGATACGTCCGAATTTGTCGGTAACGATTTAATCGTCTTCCCCGACTTCTTCTCGCCAGCCTGATCTCATACAGGCTCTACAGGTTCAACCAGAACTCAGCGCTGGTGCCGAAGAAATGCGCCAGCCGCAACGAAGTATCGCCGCTGATCGACCGCCGTCCCTTCAAAATCTCCGTCACGCGGTTCATCGGCACGCGAATCCGTCGCGCAAACTCCGCCGCGCTGATCCCCATCTCACTCAACTCCTCGGCCAGATGCTCCCCTGGATGAATCATCCTCATACTTGACCTCGATTCGTCAATAAACGAAAATAACACAGTGTACGAAATACGGCACTACGTCACTCCGAGCGGTAAAGACGTGTACATGGATTGGTGGAATCAACTCCGTGACCACAAAGGACGGATCGCAATCGACCGTAGAACCTTCCGAATCGAGTCGGGAAACTTCGGAGATCACAAGTATTTGAAAGAAGGTGTCTGGGAACTCCGCATCGACGTTGGGCCTGGATACCGTGTTTATTATGCCGCCGAAGCGCGGCAAATCATCTTGCTGCTTTGTGGTGGAGACAAAAGCAGGCAAAATGCGGATATAGATCGGGCTTGTGCAAACTGGCGAGACTGGCAGGAGCGAGTCAGAAAGGCAACGGAGACGAATGAAAACGGCTAAGAAAGACGTAACAGACCGCAGCCATGACGAAGCGATGGCGGAAGCATTTCAAACCGACCCCGCCTACGCGATGGAGCTCCTCAACAGTATCCTCGAAGACGGCGACCAGGCCGAACTGCTCATCGCACTGCGCCAGATGACGAAAGCCTTCGGCGGCGTCTCCGCCGTCGCGAAGAAGGCCCATCTCAATCAGACCCAGCTCTACCGCACGCTCTCCGAAGAGGGAAACCCAGCCCTCAGCAGCCTCGCCGCCATCCTGAAAGCCATGGGCTTCCGTCTCGCAGTCAAACCGGTGAGCACCAAAGCCAAACCTGCCAAACCCAAAGCCGCTTGACACGGCCTTTATAATGGCAATAACCTACTTGGCTAACCCAAGATATTAGCAGTTGTTGGGCTGCGTGGTGAAAAATCTGCGGCTACCAATAATCGTTATGCGATGATGGCTCACCTTGGAAAACCGACCGGCTCACAAAGCAGAGTTTCCGCCGCTGCTCGCACAAGGTTTTCACCCGTTCACACGGGCGGGTTTGAGAACGTTTTGCGTTGACGCGTTTCCGAAGTCTGTTGTCCGACCCCAGATCATGGCCGGACTAGATGCAGTTCTGGAGCGCATCGGGACAGTAGGCATCAACGGGACTGTATGGCTTGATGGTAGTTTTACTACGCAAAAGGATGAGCCAGAGGACGTTGACTTCATTCTGATAGCGGACACTGCCTACCGACACTCGGGAACACCCGAACAGCAGGGATGCATCGAGTGGCTAATAAACCGGGAGAATGACCCAAAGGTTTCCTGCAGTTGCGATACCGATGTAGTGTTGGAGTTTCCCGAAGATTCCCCCTTTTACGAACTGGCGGAGCAAACGAAGGCGCACTTTCGAGAGGCCGTCTACGGCCAAAGTGTTGTCACTAAAGAGCCAAAGGGAATTGTAGTGTTAAGCATCCCCGAGATAGAAGAGGATGATCTAAAGGGCGAGACAGGAAAGGAGGACGGGCAATGAACGCGATTCAGAACATCCAAGATCGACTGCACGGCACCAACGCGCTTATTGCTCGTTATGAGGCAGCGCTCGACAACCCAACGACCGCACCAAATGATGCGGCTGCACTGGCTGTAAACCTGCGTTCACTTCGCAACCTTCAGGCACGGTTGGAGAGCCAGTTCTTCGAGTTAGCCGCCTCTCAGAACTTGGAGGTATACAAGTATCGTCTTTTAGTTGGACAGGAAGCCCCGTCGCTGGCCGGTGTTGGAGAGGCGTGGTCTAAGCTGCAAGCCTTCTTTGCTTCGGTGTACGAGTCCTTGACAAAGGTATCGCCAGCGCCCGGAAAGAAGCCAGTCCAGAGCGCTTTTCAGACGCCAGAACTCGGATATGCTTACAGCTTCCCGGGATCTGTGGGCGTGGTGATCACCCTCCCTCGCCCTGTTGATGTCGCCTTGCTGACTGAATCTCCAGTCGATGAAGCATCGAACATCGTTTTCAACTTGCTAGAGTCCCGGGATATGGGGAGTACGGCCAGAACGCTCGGACCGAGTCCGATGCGAGCAATGAATGAATGGCTCGGCGTTCATGTTCGTTATCGCTATGGAGCGGACTTAGAATGGCGTGGGGCCAGCGGTAGAAAGCGCCATGCCCACGCGACA
Source organism: Acidobacteriaceae bacterium (assembly GCA_036509515.1). GTDB lineage: Bacteria > Acidobacteriota > Terriglobia > Terriglobales > Acidobacteriaceae > Granulicella. Next base: position 11,488 of record DATCFM010000029.1, on the reverse strand, counting down.
TATGATGACATCCTCAAGATTCAGACTGCGGTCCTCGATACCAAGACGCGGCAAACGACGACCACTACGGGCCTTCTGACAGCCGTCGATTGGGATGGAAAGACGTTCCGATTGAAGGCAGATTCGGGCGAAGAGATAAGTGGAAAATATGGGGAAGGCGTGATTCAACTTGAGCACGCGGCCTCCGTTCCCGCTAGATATACTGTGACAGTCGTTACGATCACGGACGTAATTCAGACGGACATAAAGTCGAAGCCCGAGATCATACTCGAACACTTGGAGGCGCTATGAGTAGAGAGAAAAACGAATCGCAGTCATCCGAGAGTAAAGATTTCACGGCTGCTTTGGGGAAGATAGCTTCCGCAGGTTCGGCTTCCTCCCGCGCCGCAATCCAGGCTTCCAAAGCAACGAAGCCTTCTCTTCATACTCGATTCGTTTACGGCCCCGCAAAGGGCCGTGAGGAATCGCGCTAGGCCAACGTCTTACCGGTCAACTCGGCATAAGTAAGCCGACGATTCACGACTTGCGAGAGTGCCTTCGCAAAGCGAGTTCCATCGTTATGCCCAATGCGGTTGTTGAAACGAAACATCTGCTCGTCTAGATAGCGGTCTAGGTGCATTGGTTCTACTGCCACATAGGTTCCGTTCAGGCCGCGCTTCAATAGCGACCAAAAGTTCTCAATTGCTTGTGTGTTGACTCCGCCAGCGGTGACATACTCTTCCATGTGATTCACGGTTTCGTGAACGAACTGCTTTGCAGCAAGTCCGTCGTATCCGGGCCATTGGTCGGTGTGAATTGTCGAGCCGAAGCCCACGTTATCAAGGATTGCCGCCTGAAGGGTGGTGCGCTTGACGTTGGGAATCATCTGAGCACGAACTTGGCGAGTGCCCGTCTCTAGCATCCCGAACACGGCAGTTTTCTCAGCATACCCATTACTCCCAAGCTGCAATTTCAAGCGGCGCGAACGATGCATGTTCTTAGGCTTACCCCCAAGAAAAGCCTCATCCATTTGAACCGGAGTGCCAGAGCCTCCCAGCATCACCGGAGAGACATCCTTCAGGATGAAGCGGAGCCGCTGGAGAACGAACCATGCACTTTTCTGAGTGATGTCTAGATCACGAGCAATCTCGTACGAGCTGACGCCATTCTTGCAGTTCACCAGAAGCCAGAGAGCACACACCCACTTGCTCAGAGCAATCGGGCTGTCCTCAAAAATCGTGCCCTGTTTGACGCTAAACTGCTTCCGGCATGCATGGCACTTCCAACGCTTTTGAGTTGCCAGCCAGTAGTGATTCCGATTCTCCTGAGTCGCATTGCACTTTGGGCAGATCGGGCTTCCATCCTGCCAGCGCAACATCGCTACCGTATTGATGCAGGTTTGCTCATCCGAAAAGTACCGGATGGCTTCGATAAGGGTTTTGGGCTGTTCAACTTGCATTAGCGTTCACCTTGACTAACCCAACAGTACACCTATCTCATGGGTTAGTCAAGTATATTTATGCCTTTGCGCAATTTTGACGGGGAGGGGGGAGCCCCCGACCTTCGTCTCCCGGCCCGCGTGCATCTATCGTAGAAGCAGCCGAACCCGGTCATGAATCGGGATGGCAGGAGAACGACGTGCCCGAAAAGAAAGAAGCTTCCTTCACCCGCAAGCAGCTCATCGACGCCCTCAACGAAGATCTCTCGCGCGAGTACCAGGCCATCATCGCCTACGTGAACTACTCTCAGGTCCTCAAGGGCGCGGCTTACATGAACATCGCCGCTGAGCTCGAGGTGCACGCCAACCAGGAGCTCCAGCACGCGCTCAAGATCGCTAACGCGATCGACTACCTCGGCGGCATGCCCTCCGTTACTCCCAAACCTGTCAAAACCTCCGAGAAGGCTGAAGACATGCTGAAGTTCGATCTTGAGAACGAGCGTGTCACGATCGCGAACTATCGCCGCCATCTCAAGCAGGCCGACTCTCTCAATGAGTTCGCCATCGCTGAAACCATCCGCAGCATCCTCGTCGACGAGCAGGACCACCTCATCGCCCTCGCCACCGCCCTCGGCATCGACCCGCCCAACCCTGGCATCGCCGACTAACAACAACAGGAATTCCAGCAGGACAATTTCCGCAGATGATACCCTCCTCGCATTCTCATCGCTGGGAGTTTGCATGCGCGTCTCGCTATCCGCCGTCTCGCTCGGTCTCGGCCTCCTTCTCGCGTCGACTACATTGGATGTGCACTCGCAAGCCCCGCAACTTCCATTGCATGGCCCCAGGCCTACAACCGCGAAGCAGCCTATCCCGCTGCCGCCTGCCAACCCTGCAACGCCGCCGCAGCTGACGGCGCAAGACGTTAACGCCTTCCTTGACGGCTTCCTTCCACTCCAGCTCCAGCGGGACGACGTCGCCGGCGCAACTATTTCCATTACGCAGAACGGCCAGCCCCTCATCCTCAAGGGCTACGGTTACGCCGACTGGAAGAAGAAGACCCCCGTCGACCCCGTCACCACCGCATTCCGCCCCGGCTCGATTTCAAAACTCTTCACCTACACCGCCATGATGCAGCTCGTCGAGCAAGGCAAGCTCAACCTCGACACCAACGTTAACCAATACCTCGACTTCAAGATCCAACCCGGCCCGCACGGCATCGGCAACGCTCCCATCACTCTTCGCAATCTTGCCACGCACACCGCGGGCTTTGAAGAAGAGCTGCACGACTTCGGCTCTGACAAATCGGGCAGGCTGCCGCTCGATCTCCGCACCTTCCTCATTCGCAACCAGCCGCACCGCTTCGCTGCGCCCGGCAAGGCGCTGGCCTACTCCAACTACGGCGTTGCCCTCATCGGCTACATCGTCCAGCGCGTCAGCGGTGAATCCTTCGCCGCCTACGTGCAACATCACATCTTCACGCCGCTAGGAATGACGCACTCCACCTTCCTCCAGCCGCTGCCCAAGGGCTTCCTCGCCACCAAGGGCTACAACAGCACCAGCAAGCCTGACCTCGGCTTCGAAGGCTTCACCGAGTCACCGGCCGGCGGTCTCTCCTCCACCGCCGCGGACATAGCCATCTTCGGCCAGATGCTTCTCGGCCGCGGCACATACAACGGCGTGCAGATTCTCCAACCCAGCTCCGTGGCACAGCTGTTCACGCCTCAGTTCAAGCCGGCGCCCGGCGTCACTCCCTGGGACCTCGGCTTTTACGACGAAGACCGCAACAACATCCGCTTCATCGGCCATGGCGGCGATCTCCTCGCCTGCCACTCGCAGTTCTGGGTCGAGCCCACCCACGGCCTCATTTTCTTCATCAGCTACAACTCATCCGGTGCAGCCAAGGTCGCGCGCCAGGAGCTCTTCAACGCCTTCGTCGACCGCTACTTTCCCGGCCCGCCCAACGCGCATCCGGCATATCTCAAGCTCACGAAGAAGCAGCTCGCACCCTACACCGGTTACTTCCTCACCTCACGCCGCGCAGACTCCACCATCTTCCGCTTCCCCGACGTTTTCAATGGAAGCCGGATCAAAGCCACCAACGACGGCAATCTCACCCTCTCCACTGCCAAGGACTTTCGCAATCATCTGATCGATTTCCACCCCATCGGCGACGATTCCTTCTACAACGAGTTGGATCAGAGCGCCATCCACTTCGAGCGCGACGCCCACGGCCGCATCACGGGCTATGCCACGCCCAGCCACGTTGACCGCGCACCCTGGCCAGAAGCCGGTCCATTTCTCGACACACCGCTTTTCATCGCTCTCCTGACGATGCTGCTCATCTGCATCGCCGCACTTCTCCGCACGGGGCGCCGCATCTTCTTGAGCAAACGCGCCGCACTCGCGCCCCAGCCCGGTACCGCATGGCTCACCGGGCCCATACAGCTCGCCGCCTTCGCAATCCTCGCCGTTCTGATCGACTTCCTCGCCCTGGCCAGTCATCTCTCCGACCTAACGAGCTTTTTCCAGATCGGCCATCTCGGTCCATGGTTCCGCATCGAAGTCCTTCTTGCGATCCTGGCCTTCATCGCAATGATCTTTGCGTTCTTCAGTGGCCTGCGCGCACTTCTGCGTCCGCTGCGCGCCATCACCAAGCTGAAGTTTCTGATCGTAGTGCTGTCCTGCATCTATCTCGACTGGTTCCTGCTCTACTTCCATCTCATGGGCAGCGCGACACGCTACTGAGGCAGGCGTAGCCCGCCATGAATCACTCTTAATCTGATTTCTCGCGATGAAGGCGGTCTAAAGCGTCTTCTTCCTACCCCACGCCTAAACCCCAAGCTCGGCGCGAATCGCATCCGCGATCATGTCCGCAAGCCGCCGCATTGCCGCTTCGCTCTCCGCCTCGATCATCACCCGCGCCAGCGCTTCGGTACCCGAATAGCGAATCACCACGCGCCCCGAGTCCCTCAGCTCATCCTCCGCGGCCCTTATCGCCAAAGCGACGGAAGGAATCGAATCCAGCGGCCGCTTCTCGCGCACCTTCACATTCACAATCACCTGCGGATACGTCTCTAAATCCGCAACCAGCTCACTCAGTGTCTTGCCCGAACGATGCACTACATCCAGAACAACCAGCGCCGTCAACAGCCCATCGCCCGTCGTCGCGCGGGCAGGGAAGAGGATATGCCCTGACTGTTCGCCGCCTAACGACGCGCCCGATTTGCGCATTTCTTCCAGCACGTACTTGTCGCCCACCGGTGCGCGCAGCATGGAAATCCCCGACCGCTTCAGCGCCGCCTCGAATCCCATATTCGACATCGTTGTCGCCACCACCACATCGCCGGCCAGTTCACCGCACGCCTGCAGGTCGCGTGCGCACGCCAGCATCACCGCATCTCCATTGACAACGTTGCCGTGCTCATCGGCAAACAGCGCACGGTCCGCATCGCCATCGAACGTAAAGCCCAGGGCCGCTCCGCGTTGCTTCACTTTACGTGCGACCACCTCCGGATGCAGTGCGCCGCAATTCGCATTGATGTTCCTTCCATCCGGCGACGCGTGCGTCACTTCCACCGTTCCCTTAAGCGAATCGAACAACTGCGGCGCAATCGCACTTGCGGCGCCGTTCGCGCAATCGATCACCACGCATCGATTGTCCAGCGAAATCCCAGGCACAGCCTCCAGCAAAAATTGCACGTACTCCCGTCGAAACTCTTCATTAACTTCCGGCAGCCCGTCGCAAGAACTGTCATCCTGAGCGGAGCGAAGGATTTGCTTCTTGCCTCCGTTGCCACAGCCGTTCTCCAGCACCCGCTCAATCTCACCCTCAATCGCCAGCTCCACGTCATCCGGCAGCTTGTATCCATCGCCGCCGAACACCTTGATGCCGTTGTCCTGCCACGGATTATGCGAAGCTGAAATCACAACGCCCGCGCTGAACCCGTGCTTGCGCGCCAGGAACGCAATCGCGGGGGTCGTAATCACGCCCGCAAACGCAACCTCCGCCCCGCCCTCGCGCAAACCTCCGATCAGGGTCGAAGCAATCCACGGCCCGCTCTCACGCGTATCCATCCCCAGCACGACGCGCACCGGGCCTCCCGCCGCGCCCAGCCGCCGCGCCAGCGCCAGGCCCGCCGCATGAATCGTCCGCCCATCCAGCGGTGCCTCACCGGCAACTGCACGAATCCCATCTGTCCCAAACAGCTTCCGCATCCCACTCTCCGCACTTCTGGTCTCGTACCGATGCTAGCCGATTCCCGCGACTCCGGGAGCGCCATTCATCCACGGATTATCGTGCGATGGTGACTTCGAGAAGGCTTATTTCTTCTCAACCACAGTCGCCGTCACTTGACCCTCAGCCAATCGCGCCGTGATTCGCTCTCCTTCGCGAACCCCCGCGCTTGCGCGCAGCAGCCTTCCATCGGGTCCGTAGACCAGCGCATACCCGCGCTGCAGCACGCCCAGCGGACTCAACGCCTCCAGCCGGGCACTCGCATATTCCACTCGAGTTCGCCACGTCTCCACCGTCGGTCGCGCTGCAGCCGCAAGCCGTCCGCGCATGCTCTCCAGCCGCCGCGCATCCTCGCGCAGCCGCACCGCCGGATCATGCTGCAACATCCGAGCCTCGCCGCGCGCCCGTCGCTCGTCAGCCGCACGAAACCGTCGCATCACCGCATTCGCCAGCCGCAAGTCGAGCTCGTCGAAGCGTTGCGCCCGCCGCTCCAGCCCATCGTGCAATCGCCGCAGCACAATCTCCACGCCCATCCGAGAAAGCCGCTGCCGAGCCCGCAACACCTCGTAGCCGCCCGCGCGCACCAGCCTGCGCCGCAGCAGTTCCACTCGCTCTTCAACACGATGCTGCGCCGCCGTCACTATCTCTGCCGCGGCCGAAGGTGTCGGCGCGCAAACATCCGCAGCCGCATCCGCAATCGTCGAATCCGTCGCATGTCCCACGCCAACAATCACCGGAACCGAACACGCAACAATCGCGCGCGCCACCCGCTCATCGTCGAAGCCGTGCAGGTCCTCCCAGCTTCCGCCGCCGCGCGCCACGATCACCACATCCGCGCGCTCAGCATGCGCGCTGAACCAACGCACGGCCGCCGCAACCTCCACTGCACATCGTGGTCCCTGCACCGCTGCCGGATAGATCAGCAGATTCACCGCCGCATGCCGCCGCCGGCAAACCTTTACGATGTCGCGCAGGGCTGCTCCCTGCACACTCGTCACCACGCCGATGCACTTTGGAAACGCAGGCAGCGGGCGCTTGCGATCGAACAATCCCTCGCGCCGCAGCCGCTCTTTCAGCTCGCGCACCGCCGCCAGCAGCGCGCCCAGCCCGCGCGGCTCCATCCACTCAGCGATAAGTTGCATCTGCCCGCGGCTCTCATACACGCTCAACTGTCCGCGCAGCCGCACCGCATCGCCATCCTTCGGATGAAACCGAATCAAGGCCGCCTGCCGCCGGAACATCACAATCGAAAGCTGCGCGGCCCCATCCTTCAACGTGAAATAGCAATGCCCACTCGCCGCTGGACGCCAGTTCGAAATCTCGCCTTCGACGACGACCTGCCCATAGCTGCGCTCCACCAGCCCGCGCACCTGCTGCACCAGCTCGCCGACCGTCCACACCCGCGGCTCGCGCGCTCTCTCTGCTTCTACACCGGGCAACTCCACAGCGGGGTCCGCCTTCTTATCGCGAGCTGCCGTGCGCGCCGGCGCCATCGCATCGCCCGCTTCAGCAGCCGAATCGAACAGCCCAGCCATCACGCCAGGTTCCTGTTTAGCCTGTTTGGCCTTGCGCTTCTTTCGCCGCAGGTCGGCGAGGCTCGGCACTGGGTCCGTCGAACTCATAGCAAGCTCGAGTCTACGCCCGCGTCACCGTCTCCCTCGGCCCCACAAGCCGATCCACAATCCCACCTACGCCGTGCGCAACAACTCCGCTGCTTCCTTCAGCAGCAGCTCAGGCTGGCAGGGTTTATTCAGCAGCTTCAGCGGCCGCTTCGTCTGCTCCGAATGCAGTTCAACCTGCATCGCATTGCTGGAGTACGCGGTCAACATCAACATCTTGCACTCAGGCATCTCGCGATGCATCTTCTCGGCAAGTTGCAATCCATTCTCCTCCGGCATGGTCACATCGCACAGCAGCAGTTGCGGCGCAAAGCTCCGCGCCCGCTCCAGCCCATCCGCGGCCGAATAGCATGCCTCCGCCTGAAACCCGTTGGCCTCGAAGATCAAGCTCAACGTGTCGGCGACCAGGCGATCGTCATCCACAACAAGAACGCGCTTTCTCATAGGAGAAGCTCGCTTCCTCTCTGCTCGCGGATCGAACGAGAGTACCGCAATAAAAGCGACACATCCCGAACCGCTACATCAAACACAGACGCACAAGAATCTGCCTGAAGACTAGACGCACCGGCCGCGAAAAAGCTAGAGATATTTGGCCCTTTTGTGTAAATTTTCGTAAGAGAGCATTTTGCCTATAGGTGTATAGCGAAGGAACGAGCCTTATGCCGTTTTCCCCAATGAAAACGGCAGTCGCATGCCCTATCCGCCCCGCAGCACTAGGAGAAATGCTCTAGCCGATCCGTTCTGGCGCGGGCTGAAAGTCTACAGTCATTCTTATGCATCTAGTCCTGCTGTGTATCGGTCTGCTTTTTCTCGGCGCTGTCCTTCTGGACGCCTTCCAGACCATCATTCTTCCGCGCCGTCCGGTTGGCCGCTTTCGCCTCACCCGCATCTTCTTCCTCTTCACCTGGGGACCGTGGACGTTCATCGTTCGTCTCTTCCGCTCGCGCCGTCTTCGCGAGCAGCTCTACAGCATCTACGGTCCGCTCTCTCTACTTGTGCTTTTCATCGTCTGGGCCGTCGGTCTGCTCGCGGCCTACGCGCTCGTCTACTTCGGCCTCCACACGCCCTTCAGCGACCCCGCGCATCCCGCAACCGTGTGGGCGCATCTGCGAGCCTGTTTCTATGCCAGCGGCTCCATGCTCTTCACGCTCGGCCTCGGCGACATCGTTCCCTCCACCCACGCCGCGCGCTTCCTCATCGTCGCCGAAGCCGGCACAGGACTCGGCTTCATCGCTCTGGTCATCGGCTATGTGCCCGTGCTCTACAGCGCCTTTTCCGCCCGCGAAATCCCTGTCGCTCTGCTCGACGCCCGGGCCGGCTCGCCTCCCACCGCCGGCGAACTGCTCCTGCGCCACCACTTCAACGGCGGTCCTCAGGCCCTCGTCGAGCTCCTCGCCGAGTGGGAGCGCTGGTCCGCCGCCATGCTTGAAACCCACATCTCCTACCCCATCCTCTGCTACTACCGCTCTCAGCACGACAACCAGAGCTGGCTCGCCGCACTCACTGCCGTGCTCGATGCCTGCGCCCTGCTCATCACCACGGTCGAAGGTCCAGCCACCCGCCAGGCCCAGCTCACCTTCGCCATCGGCCGCCACGTCCTGGTCGATGTCGGCCACGTCTTCCGCCAGGAAGCCGTCGAACAGCGCCTCCGCAACTCCCCGCCGACACGCCTCCCGGACGACGAGTTCGCCCGCCTCTGCGACATCCTCCGCCACGCCGGCATCTCTCTGTGCTCCGACCTCTACGTGCGTGATCGTCTCGACGCACTGCGCCGTCTCTATGAGCCGCACGCCTGCGCCATGGCGCACTATCTCCGTCTCGATCTCCCGCTCTGGGTACCACCCCTGTCGAAATCCGCGAAGCCCGATCTCTGGACCTCCGTCGCCAACCTCCGCAGCCCCGCCAACGCAGGCCTCTCCACCCACATCAGTCCGCTGGCCACGGCCTCCCGCCTCAGCGACGACGAGCCCCACCTCTAACAGGCACCTCCAAACCACACACGCACCACAACAGAAAGGCCGCCCAAAGGGCGGCCTTCAAAACGCTAATCACTAACTACTAATCACTAACTACTAACCACTGAACCGACTCCCAACTACCTCGCCCCCAACCCACCCGGCGCCGCCGCCTGCGGATTCAGCTTCTCCGAAGCAATCTCGCCTGCTGGCCCAGGGGTTCCCTTGGCGTCCTTGTCCTTGTCCTTCACCTGAGCCCACACGCGCTTGGCTTCAGCTATCTTGCCTTCCGACTGATACAGCTCGCCCAGTTGAATCTGCGCCAGGAAGGGAGGCACGGTCGTTGCATGGCCCTTGCCAAGATCCTCCAGCAGCTTCTCCGCGTCTGCATTGCGTCCAGCCTGCTCGTAGACGCCGGCCAACGCCATCTTGCCGAGCGCTGCAACGTCGCCGTTCCAGCTTCCGGCCACCTTCTTCAGCGCCGGCTCCGCAGCGGCATTGTTGCCCTCGTCCATATAGGTGACGCCCACAAAGTACTCGGCCAGCTTGCCCGGGTTCGTCATTCCATATTTGTTGGCGACAGCCAGAAACTGCCCATTCGCCGCCGCCGCCCGCGCCTTCGCCGATGGGAAGCTCTTGGTTCCCGGCGGCAACGGCTGCGATCCATCATTGACCGGTCGCTGATAGGTGGCCATCGCGTCGCCAAACGCCGTCGCGGCCGCCTCGCTGCGATGCTCGAAGATCGTATATCCGCCCACCAGCACCAAAATGAGGACCACCGCAATCGCGCCCAACACGATGGCGGTCCGACGGTTCTGGTCCACCCAGGCAATGCTCTGTTCGGTTAAGGTGATGAACTGGTCCTGCTTCTTCAAATGCCGTTTGGTCGCGTTATCCACGAAAGCGTCGTTCCGTTCTTCTTAAAGAGTCCTGTCGGCCGCAAATACACTTCGACCGCACTCCCAAGTCTACCAGCCGTAGTCGCCGGTAGCGTTCCCATAGCACTTTTCGGGCCATTTCGCTTCTATTGACCATCTACTAAACCCCTTGCCAATCGTATTGCGACGGGCTTACTATCTGCTCGCAATCGGAACAGTGCGCATATCTTTCTTTAGGGCCCCCGCCCCCGATCGCCTGTGGTCATTTCACTGTCGTCTTGCTGTTCGCACGTCTATTTCCGCGCCTTCTCTCCAAGGTTGGCGCGGCAGAAAACAGGAGCAACACAGGTATGGCTTGGTACGCCTATTGCATCGCTGAGCGTAGCGCCTTTTCGGAGCTCGCACGTCATCGCCGCCCCATGCCGCTCGCCGGAGTCTCCGGCCTCTTCGGCAATCAAACCTTCCTCTTTCCCGCAGCCGACCTCGCTGTGGTCGTCTCCGAGCATCTAGTCGAGGACGCCGCACATCTTTCGGGTCCCGAATCTCAGACCGCCGCCCGCGACCACGCCCGCGTCATCTCCGGCTGCTTCGCCCGCTCCACCGTTCTTCCTTTCCGCTTCGGCACCACCTTTGAGGACGACGACGCTCTCCGCCGCTCCGTCCGCTCCAATCAGCGCCACTTCCTGGCCAACGTCGAACGGCTCCGCGGCAAAGCCGAGATGCACCTCAAAGTCGTCGTCGACGACATCTGCCCCGAGTCCCGCCACGCCCTCCAACCGCACCAGGCCGCCGGGCAGGAGTATCTCTCCCACCTCCGCGAATCTGCCAGCCGCCAGCGCGAGCGCCAGTCCCGCGCCCGCGCCCTTTCCATCCAGATGCACCGCATGTTTCTTCCGCTGGCCGAGGAGATCACCTGCAAGCGCATGGACTCCGGCAAGATGCTGCTCGACATCGCCCATCTGGTCGATAAGAAGACGGTAGAGCGCTACCAGAACAAATACAGCTCCGCGACCCTGCAGCTCAAAGACTGCGCGATGCAGCTCTCAGGCCCCTGGCCGCCTTACCACTTCGTCCACCGCGACCAATCCCACCGCGCCCACGCGTAACCAGCCACATCCCTTAAAGAGAAAGGCCTCGGCACTCGCCGAGGCCTTTCTCTTTACGCCTTTTGCTCCAGGTCCCGCTTCTTTCGGCTCAACACCGCGCTGCGCCGCCGTCTCCGTCCGCTTACATGGTCGATTTTCTTCCAGAACCCCACAAAGTAATCCACCGCCGAGATAATCGAAACCGTCGCCATCCAGTAAATCGCTGTCACCGCAATCAGGTGCATGCCAACGATGAACCCGCCGATGTTCCAGTACTCCCACCGGTGATTCAGGATC
>DATCFM010000028.1:0-21109 GCA_036509515.1 Acidobacteriaceae bacterium | reverse complement strand
ACACCAGCATCCAACCGGAAAGAACCTGGCATCTGAAAGTTTGACGGGAGCCCAAGAGCACGATGAATCTGCTGGCCGCAGTGCAGCACCACGGATACGCGGCGACGGCGATCGTCCTGCTGCTCTCGGCCTGCGGCCTTCCGCTGCCCATCTCGGTCGTGCTTCTGGCCGCCGGCGCCGCGGCCCACTTCGGCTCTCTCAACCTCGGCCTGGTGATTCTCGTCGCTGCCGCGGCCGCGCTCACGGGCGACACGCTGCTCTACATTGGAGGCCGCACCACCGGCTGGTGGCTGCTCTCCGGCCTTTGCCGCCTCAGCCTCAATCCTGAAACCTGCATCTTCGGCTCGGCGCGCTCGTTCTATCGGCGCGGCCCCAAGACTCTGCTCTTTGCAAAGTTCGTTCCCGGGCTGGCCTCGGTCGCCGCGCCGCTGGCGGGAAGCCTCAACATGCGGCCCTTCCGCTTCCTCAAGCTGGACGCCGTCGGTGTGCTCTTCTACACCACCGTCTGGAGCACCATCGGCTTTCTGTTCGCTCCATTTCTGCGCATCATCATCGGCTGGGTCGAGCGGCTCGGCCACATCACCGCGGCCATTGTCATTGGGGTGATCGTGCTCTATGCGCTCTGGGTCCTCATGGTCTCTCTCCGCGACAACCGCTTCAGCAACGTCGAGCGCGTCGCCGCCGAAGAGCTCTATGAGCGCCTGCAAGCCGCCACGCACGACAAGCTTCTGGTCATCGCCGACGTCCGCTCCCACGGCTACTACGATCCCGCCGCCCAGCGCATCAAGAACTCCATCCGCGTCGAGCCCAACCGCCTTCGCGACGAGCTCGAAGCGCTGCGAGAGTTCATGGCCCCCGAGTGCGAGATCTACCTCTACTGTTCCTGCGCGCACGACGCCACCAGCGTCCGCGTAGCGCGCATGCTCGAAAAGGAAAACTGTTCGACCAAGGTCATCCACGGCGGCCTCAAAGCCTGGATCAAAGCCGGCGGCCCGCTCGAGCCTGTCCCCCCCACCGACGTCGAGCACCTGCCCAAATTCAACTAGCTCAACTGGGATATCGCCGCGCAATTGCCAAGCGCCAACGGCGCGACGCATACCAGCCTGGGGCGTAGCCTTGAATTGATTAATATAGAAATTGTCATCCTGAGCGGAGCCTCTCGCAGCTTCATCGCGAGAGGCGCAGTCGAAGGACCCCGAAGAAGTCCGTCTCCCCACAAGCTTTCATATCTTTTCCACCCAGAATCTTCCTGACGGCTTTTCACTCCGTCATCCTGAGCGTAGCGAAAAACCCCTGTATTGGCTTTTTGCTGTTGTCGTTACTTTCGCCCTTGCTTTTCTTTCTGTCATTCCCGAAGGGAATCTGCGTCTGCCGGGTGCCCCATCCGTACGCTTTTTTGCGGACGGGTGGGAGATTGCAGAAGCGTCCGCCGAACTCCAAGCGCCAACGGCGCGCCACATACCAGCCTGGGGCGCAGCCCCAGGAAAGCATCCCCACCAAAAGATAGAGGGCTGAAAGCCCGACGCATAGATTTACAGGGAAGCCGCCCTTTTCGTAGTCCGACCCATCCGATCAACCAGCCACCTTCTCCACTTCCACGGTCCGCACCCCATTCGAACGGACCGCCCGACCCATCGCCCGCACCCCCGCCAGCAACCTCGCATGCGGCAATCCGTCCGCATAGGTCTTCAGCATCCAATGCCGCAGCAGCCGCTTGCGAGCCACGCGGAAGCCGCGCCCCGGCTCGCGATAAAAAGCCTGCGCGGCCTCGTGCGAGAACGCCAGCATCGCCTGCAACTCGCTCAATCGCTCCCGATACCCATCAGCCAGCGCCTCATCCGCGCACTCCAGAATCGCCCCCGCCGCGGCCTGCCCGCTCACAATCGCCGAGTGGATGCCCTCGCCGGTCAGCGGATCGACCATCCCCGCCGCATCGCCCGCCAGCAGCACGCGCCCGCGCGGCACATACGCCTGCCCACCCAATCCCAGATGCTGGCCCGACACATGCACCTGCGGCACGCGCTCCAACTCCACTCCCAGTTTGCCGCGCGTGTACTCAGCCAGCAGCGCGCGCGAGACACTCTCGTAACTCGCTCCCTCTTCCGCTGCGCCGCCGATGCCTCGCGGCATAAACCCACCTACTCCAATGTTGATGTGGTCGCCCTTCGGAAACATCCATCCATACCCGCCCGAGATTGGCGCGAAGTCGAAGACAAGATCGTGCGCCGCATCGCCCGCAGGCAGCTTCGCCGGCAGAGCCTCGAACGGAACCATCGCCTCCAGCGCAAACCCCCGCTTATACCAGACCGGCTCGGCGGCCAACTCATCCGCGCGGCTTTCGATCCATGCCGCCGCGCTCCCATCACCCGAATTTCCAGAAGCCTTCAACGAACCCCGCTGCACATCCAGCCCCGCCGCGAGCCGCCGCATCTGGCCGTTCGATCCATCCGCCCCAATCACCGCCCGGGCCCGCAGCGTCTCGATCGCACCATCGCCCAGCGCAACCTCAATCTCCACATGCGCCGCCGATTCGCGCACCGCAATGATGGTCTCTATCTTGCGCAGCTCAACTCCCGCCGCCACCGTCTGTTGCAGGCAGAACGCATCGAACCTCTCGCGCACCGCCATCGCGCAGATCATCTTGCGGGTCCGCAGCCGCAGCTCGAAGCTCTTGTCGGCAACGCGCGCGCCCTCGGCGAACCGCGACCCCGCCTCCTGCAGCACAACCTCGCGGCACTCACGCTCCACCACAGGTTCAACCGAATAGCGCAGCGCCTTCAGCGTCTTGCGCGTCAGCCCGCACGCGCACGCCTTGTGCCGCGGAAACGTTCGCCGGTCGAGCAACAGCACCCGCCGGCCCGCGCGCGCGAGATCGTAAGCCGCAGCGCATCCCGCCGGCCCCGCGCCGACAACCAGAACGTCGTAATCGAAATCGATTCGGTCCATCCGCTCTCAAGTTTAGCGATAGAGAGACCACAAGGGCTTTTTGAAATAGAGAGACTACAGAGAAAAAGGTTTTGCTCAGGCGCTGGTGCCGTCGTGTCCGGTCTTCGCGGAACCCAGCCCCATCGCCTCCGCCAGCAGCGCATAACTGCGCTTCCGCGCCTCATGCGAGTGCGTAATCGTGTTCACGATCAGCTCGCCGATCTCCAGCTCCCGCGCGATCTTCGTAAGCTCCTCCGCTACCCGCTCCGGTGTGCCGACCACGTAGCGCGGAAACTCCTCCTCCGGCTGGTCGAATGATCCCACCGTCACCGGCCACGGCGATTTCGGCGCCGCCGGCAGAGCCTCCAGCTCGCGCAGCGCCTCCTCGGGCGCGGCCACAGGCCGCCGGTCATCCATGCGAATCCTCCGCTGCAGCAGCCGCACTGAAGCATGCAGATGCTCAGCCTCCTCCTGCGTCGGCGCGCAGATCGCACCGATCGCAATCGTAGCCTCGGGCTTCTCGCGATCCTGCCCCGGCAAAAAGTTCCGCTGATAGTACTCAATCGCCTGACGCGTTCCCTGCGCGGAGAAAAAATGCGCGAACGCATACGGCAGCCCCTCACGCGCCGCCGTCACGCTCGACCACATCGACGAGCCCAGCAGCCACACATCCGGCGCACCCGGCGCGGCCGGCGACACATGCAGCCGCGCAAACGGATGCGTCGCCGGAAAGCGCTCCGGATGCAGAAACGCGCGCAGCTCCGCAAGCTGCTGCGGAAAATCATCCACGACCGCTCCCTGCCGCTGCCGCCGCAGCGCATGCGCCTCAAGCTGTCCGCCGCCCGGCGCCCGCCCAATCCCCAGATCGATGCGCCCCGGAAACATCGCATGCAGCGTGCGAAAGACCTCCGCAACTTTATACGGGCTATAGTGCGGCAGCATCACGCCGCCCGAGCCCACGCGGATGTGCTCGGTCGCCGCCGCCGCGCGCGTCACCAGAATCTCCGGCGCCGTACACGCCAGCAGGTCCATCGCATGGTGCTCGGAGTACCACAGCCGCGTATACCCCAGCCGTTCCACATGCTTGGCCAGGTCCAGCGAGTTCGCCAGCGCCTCGCCGGGCGTCGAGCCCGCCGCCACAGGAGATTGATCGAGCACCGACAGCCGCATCGCGCACATGCGCCATTGGATGATGCGAAAGCGCCCCAAGCATCAGCCGACATCAGCGAATAGTCGAACCCCCGCGCCGTCGGCTATTCTCGGCTTGGATGACATCTGCCGCTGCCAAGGATAACCAACCGCTGCTCGCCGTCCGCGATCTGCGCATCGCCTTCTCCGGCCACGAGGCGGTGCGCGGCATCTCCTTCGACATCGCGCCGGGCGAGACGCTGGGCCTGGTCGGCGAATCCGGCTCCGGCAAATCCGCAACCTCGCTCGCTCTGCTGCGCCTGCTGCCCCCCACGGCTTCGATCACCGGCAACATCCAGCTCACCTGCAATCCCGAAAATCCCGACGATCTCCTCGACCTCAGCCCCGAACAGATGCGCAGCCATCGCGGCCGCTCGCTCGCCATGATCTTTCAGGAGCCGATGACGGCGCTCAATCCCGTCATGCCGGTCGGCCGCCAGGTCGCCGAAGCCGTCCTCGCGCACGCTCCCCGCACCAGCCGCCGCGAGCTTCACGCACGCGTCCTCGCCGCCATGCACGAGGTCGCGCTGCCCGACCCCGAGTGCCGCCTCAAGGACTACCCGCATCAGTTTTCCGGCGGCCAGCGCCAGCGCCTCGTCATCGCCATGGCCCTCATCAACACACCGCGCCTGCTCATCGCCGACGAGCCCACAACCGCGCTTGACGTAACCGTGCAGGCCCAGATTCTCGCGCTCCTCCAACGCCTGCGCCGCGAGCACGGCCTCTCCATGCTCTTCATCTCGCACGATCTCGCCGTCGTCGCGCAGGTCGCCGACCGCATCGCCGTCATGCGCCACGGCGTCCTCGTCGAGCAGGGAACAACGCACCAGATCCTCACCGCGCCGCAACACCCCTACACGCAGCAACTCCTCGCCTCCGCTCCCACCATGCGAACCCCACGCGACCAACCGCTCGCCACGCTCAGCCCTAATCCCTAATCCCTAATCCCTAATCCCTGATCCCTGATCCCTGATCCCTGAGGAGTAGACTGACCCTTCCGTATGCGTGCTCTCGTCGTCTCCGACATCCACGGCAATCTCCAGGCTCTCGAGGCCGTACTCGCCGCCGCCGGGTCCTTCGACGAGCTATGGAACCTCGGCGACATCGTAGGCTACGGCGCCAATCCCAACGAGGTCATTAACACCCTGCGTCCGCTCGCGACCGTAAGCGTGCGCGGCAATCACGATCGCGTCTGTTGCGGGCTCTCCACCTCGCAGGGCTTCAACCCCGTCGCCGCGCAAGCCGCCGCCTGGACCGAGCGTCATCTCACCGCGGAAAATCTCGAATGGCTGCGCGCCCTTCCGCAAGGCCCTCTCGCCGCCGGCGAACGCGCCATGGTCGCGCACGGCTCGCCGCTGCACGAAGATCACTACATCGTCTCCATGCGCGATGCCTGGACGCCGCTGCAGCGCATGGCCACCGAGATCACCTTCTTCGGCCACACTCACGTGCAGGGCGGCTTCTCGCAGCAGCCGCCCGAATGGCAGGAGATTCGCCCGCTCTACCGCCTGCACGATCAGCCCGAGCAGTACATCCTCGACGTCCCCCAAGGCACGCGCCATCTCATCAATCCCGGCGCCGTCGGCCAGCCCCGCGACGCCGACTGGCGCGCCGCCTTCGCCCTCTACAACAGCAGCAGCGAACAAGTCACGTTTCACCGCGTCCCCTACGACATCGCCGCCGCGCAGACGGCCATCCGCGAAGCTGCCCTGCCGGACCGTCTCGCCTCACGCTTGAGCAGCGGCCGCTGAGTAAGTCAGAACGAGTCAGGAGTTAGCCAGTAGCAAAGAGTGAATATCACTAACCGCTAACCACTAGTTTCTTGAGGTCCCTCGTGGAAAACGAGCTATGGATAACAATCCTGAAGCGTAGCGTTTGGGAAAAGCGCGTCGGCATAATTTTGTACATGACTGTATTCGCTATTGCTCGCGGAGGAATGTTGCTAGGCGGACTACAAGCGCAGTCACCTGTAGCGACGACGCCGCAATTTGAAGTCTCCGTGGTTAGGCAGAACATGTCACAGAGCACCGCGTCGAATATCTCCAGTTCGGCTGAAGACCGGTTCGTTGCGACAAATGTTCCGGTACGCTTTCTGATTTTGTATGCATATGCTTTGCTTGATCACCAGCTCGTCGGTGCCCCAGCGTGGACGCTTGATAAGGCCTTCGACATAGTTGGCGCCTATCCCAGGGAACGGCGCCCTCCTGACCCTGAAATCCGCGTTATGCTGCAAAATTTGCTGATCGACCGATTCGATCTGAAGCTGCACCAGGAGCAGCGTGAACTCTCGGCGTATGACCTGGTGATCGCGCGGAAGGATGGACGAATGGGGCCGCAGCTTCACAAGTCCGACATGAATTGCGCAGTCTTGCTCGCCGCAAACCAATCCAATACCGCTGCAGGACGCTCCAGTCCTGTGTTGACCTCAGGAAAGAGGCCAATATGCACCATGATCGTCACGCGAAAATCCTTAACGGGCGGAGCACGGTCTACACAGGACCTCGCACACGCTTTGCAAAGCATGCTGGGAAGACCGGTGGTGGATAGAACTGGGTTGACGGATTCGTACGACATTGACCTTCAATGGGCAAGAATGGACTTGCAGGCAGACGAAGACGCAGTGGCAACTGCAAGCGACGGACCGTCGCTGTTCACGGCACTGCAAGAGCAGCTTGGTTTCAAGCTCGTGCCTCATAAGGAGAAGTTCACCGTATTTGTAATAGATGAAATCAAACTTCCGACTCCGAATTGAGAACACGGCATATACATATCAGAAGGTGTCAATTCTCCTAAGTTGCCGATTGGCGTCTGCCGAGACATACGAGTGGTATCCCGATCGCATTCGCCGCATCGTAGCCTGGACAATTGGCGGTTCCTTTGAGTGTTAAAGAGCAACCACTAACCACTCAAAAAAACTTCCCAATCGTAAACACCAGCTTATGCTGCCCATTGCTTCCAAAGGCAGGCGCCAGCGTAATCACGCCCAGCGGCGTCTCCGCCACCAGCCCCAGGTAGACATCCTCGCGCGTAATCGTCGCTCCATCCGGCGACCGCATCTGCCCCAGCTCAAACGTTCCGCCGACATAAATCCGTTGCCCCAGCGGCTGCGGCAGCGTGGCGATCCTGTGCATGTAACCCGGCGTAATGAGGAAGTAGTCCGTTCCGCGAAGCTGATCGATCGCCTCTGCGCTCAGCCGCAGCGGTCCGCCCAGCGTATACCGGAACGGCTGCGCGACGTTGCGGTTGAACATCGTCGCGCCTTCGATATCGCCCAGGATGATGTTGTTCTTGTTGATCGAATGCGCGAATCCAATCTGCGTGAAGAGCTGCGGCGCCGACGGGCTTCCCGCTGTGCCGTAGAGATATCCCAGGTCCGTAGTCAGGCGCAGGCCGTAGCGCGGAATCAGCGCGCGGTCCTGGTTGTCGAAGACATACCGCACGCGCGCCGTCTGCGAGTTGCCCGCATAGTCCGGCAGACTGTCGAACCCGGTCGTCGTATGCCATTGCACATTTTCAAAGTTCCATCCGGCGCGCAACTCCTGCGTCCGGCTGTCGCTCCATCCCACATCCACGCCCAGGCCGCCAAACTGCGACTGCCTCTCTGAAAGCCGCGTGTCGCCGGAGTAGATGTAATACGGCTGCCGCGTCAGGTTCGCGCGCGGCGCCACGAAGTATCCCGAAGCCGTGAGCTTGCGATAGTACTCACCCTCCAGCAGCGTCAGGAATCCAACGTCGATCTTGCCGCGCAGCTCCGATCCATAGCCCCCGAAGTCCTGATCGATCAGAATGCCTTCGAGCGTAGCGCGCGTCACGCCGCCTGTCTGCGCTGCAATGTTGAAGCCGACCGCAAGAAACGGTGGCCCCGTCTTCTTGTCTTCCACATCGATCAGCAGGATCGGCCGGTCGGAGTTCTGCGAGTCGTAGCCCACCGTGTAGTCGGCGTCGTAGCGTCCGTCGGCGCGCAGGTCGGCCAGCAGGCCCTCCACCTTCTTGGTGTCGATCGGCTGATTCACCAGCGGCTCGAACTTGCGGCGCGCCACCTCTTCAACACCGTGGTCCGGCGCCTTCACCTTCACCGCCAGCACCGTTCCCACCGGCGGCCGCTCCTTCGCCGTGCGCTTGGCCAGGTACGCTGCCCACTGGTCGTCGGGCAGCGAATACTTCATCAGCTCGTCCTTTTGCGCCTCGGCGGCTTCATATCCGCGCGACGCCAGCTCCGTTGCCTTGGAGTAGTCGCCCGCCGTAAATCCGCTCACATCCGGCACGATCACCACATTCGCCAGCTTGCGGTCGCGAGCCTCGTTGTTCTCAATGCCCACCGCAAACGCCCGCTGCAACACGCCCAGGATCGAATCCAGATCGCCCTTGCCCACCGCGCCCAGCGGCATGCTGACGGCGATGATCACGTCCGCGCCCATCGCCTTCACGTCAGGCGTCGGCAGGTTCTCCAGAATCGCGCCGTCAACGTACTCATGCCCGTTCAGTTGAAAAGGTTGGAAGACGCCGGGCAGCGACGCCGACGCGCGCACCGCATCCTGCAGCGAGCCGCGCGCAAATGTCACGCTCTTGCCCGCGTTCAAATCCGTGGCCTGGCAGCGAAAGGGAATCGGCAGATTGTTGAAGTCGGTCTGGTCGTTGTAGCGCAGAAATTCTTTATCCAACAGCTCGTTCAATCCCGTGTCGATCAGCAGGCTGTTGCGCAGCGAGACGCCATGCTTCAAGCCAATTCCAATCGCGTTCGGAATCTCCTGCGAGTCCTGGCGTCTTCGGAAACTCTTCGACGCATACGCGGACGAGATCCGAAAGACGCGGCTCACCTCCTCCGGGTCCAGGATGTGTTTCATCTCGTCCGGCGTCTTGCCTGTCGAATACAGCGCCGCCAGAATCGACCCCATGCTGGTGCCCGCAATCACGTCCACCGGAATGTGGTGGTCCTCCAGCCATTGCAATGTCCCAATCTCGCTCAGCGCGATGGCCGCGCCTCCGCCCATCGCCAGTCCGATCACCGGCCGGTCCTTCGGCAGATCTGCCGGCGGTGTCGACGGGTCGAGCGGCCCCAGCCGCAGCGTCGTCGTGCTCGCCGACTTCTCTCCCGCGCTGGCCGGCTTCGTCGCCGACGTCTTGTCCTTCCCGCTGGGCGGCGTTTGCTTGCCAGTCGCATCCTTCTGCCCCAGGCCCGACTGGGCAGCCGCCTCCTTGCCCTTGCCTCCCAGCTCCTGCAGTGTCGTCTGCCCCTGCACGATCGGCTGCGCCGCTGCCGCCTGCGCTCCCACCACGCGTACCGTCCACAGCGAACCAGCCAATATCCACACCGCGACCACAACTTTCACCACGTTTTTGTGGCGCAGTTTGGCTTGCCTCATGTCTTCCTCGCTCCGGATCGGCTCGGACTCAGTAGCGAAAGCCACTGATTCTATTGACGATTCAGCGCATTAGACGCGAAACGGCCCCGCCCGGATGGCCCCCGCTCCACGATCGTGGACGGCTATGGAGGGAAATCTATCCCCTGTACTCCTGAAATAGCGCTGGAAACTGCTTCTCCAGCGCCGCAATCTTGGGAATATCGCACACCTGGATGTAAGGATTGTGCGGATTTTTGATCGCATAATCCTGGTGATATCCCTCGCCCGCATAGAAGTGCTCCAGCGGAGCAATCTGCGTAACGATTGGCTTATCAAACACATGCGCCGCGTCGAGCTGCTTCACATAGGCCTCGGCCGCCTCCCGCTGCTGGTCGTTCGTAGAGAAGATCGCCGACCGGTACTGTGTCCCCGTATCCGCTCCCTGCCGGTTCAGTTGGGTCGGATCATGCACGACGGAGAAGAAGATCCGCAAAAGCGTCCCATAACTGACCTTTTCCGGGTCATAGACCACCTCCAGAGCCTCCGCATGGCCCGTGTTCCCTCCACAAACTGTCCTGTAATCTGCGGTTTGCGCCGATCCGCCACTGTACCCGGTCGTCGTGCGCAGCACTCCCTTCACCCGCTGAAAGACCGACTGCACCCCCCAGAAGCACCCTCCGGCAAAGACCGCAGTCTCCTCCTGCCCAGCCTCCCATCCACTCTCCGGCGCCACAATATCGTGCAGTGGAGCCGGAACCGGCTCCCTTCGCATCTCTGCCATAGCTCACCTTCCCCTACCGTAAATCCAACTCTCCATTGGACGCCGCAGCCCCTCCCGCCGATGCGTGCAACAGGTGAACCACGGAAGTTAACCCCCTCCTCAACCTGTACTTGAGGTGTTACTCAGTAGTTAATTCCCCTGCAGCGTCTATCCCGGAGGCCAGTGCATAGCCCGCCCGCCCAGCAGGTGAAGATGCAGATGATCGACCGTCTGCCCGCCGTCCGGCCCCGTATTGATCACCAGCCGATAGCCGCGCTCCAGCTTCCTGGTCCGAGCCACCTCGCCCACCGCCCAGAGCAGATGTCCGAGCAGGTCAGTGTCGGCCGCCGCAGCCTCGGCATGCGAAGCCAGGTGTTGCTTGGGAATCACCAGCACATGCACAGGCGCCTGCGGATGGATATCCGGAAACGCCAGCACGCGCTCATCCTCATAAATCCGCTCAACAGGAATCGCGCCGGAAGCAATCTTACAGAAGAGGCAGTCCATAAGAATGAAGATACAAGTGGTTAGTGATTAGTAGTTAGTGGATTAGTGGGATCAAAGCCGGGAAGACTCGCTTTTCACTAACCACTACCACTAACTACTAACGACTGCATCTCTTCACTGCTTCTGAAAATACTTCGGCATATACCCCGCGACCCACGGGTCATACGCGGCTGCAAAGGCTGCGCGCCGGCCAACTGCCGGATGGTCGTAGGTCCAGAACTCGACGAACGGACTCGGATTCGGATCGGCGAGTCCAGTCTCTCCAAGCACATCGAACGCGCCCTTGGCCGTTGCCCGCGGGTCGGCAACGATCCCATGAATCGCCTCTTGCCCGTAGACATCCGCCGCATGCTCCTGGCTGCGGCTGAGCGCACACGTCACCGGCTCCAGGAAGACGCTGAAGATGCTGAACGCCAGCAGCAGCACCGCCAGCGCGCCCCAGTCCTGCTGTGACGGAATCCGCCAGCTCCCGCCAAACCGCGCAATCGCCCAGCGCACAAACCGGAAGCCGAGATACAGCAGCACAAACAAGCCCACAAAGCTGATGAAGAGCCCGCGCCTGATATGCCCCAGCACGTAGTGTCCGCTCTCATGCCCGAAGATGAACAGGATCTCGCCCGGCGTCGCCTTCGCGATTGACGTGTCCCACACCACCACGCGCTTCGAGTGCCCAAAGCCCTCGACATCCGCATTCAGCGTCGTCACCTTCGCTGACGCCTTCATCAGAAACATCCGCTCTGGCGGAATATTCATATGTCCGCGCTCCGCTACCTGCTCCAGCTGCGCGACGAGCTCAGGATGCGTCTTCTGCAACGGCTCATAGTGGTTGAAGATCGGCTCAATATACGGACCG
Source organism: Acidobacteriaceae bacterium (assembly GCA_036509515.1). Classification (GTDB taxonomy): domain Bacteria; phylum Acidobacteriota; class Terriglobia; order Terriglobales; family Acidobacteriaceae; genus Granulicella. Next base: position 9,534 of record DATCFM010000028.1, on the reverse strand, counting down.
GCGAAGACGCCGAACAGCGTCATCGGAATCGTGAATGCCCAGAACAGCAACCACCACCGCTTGGGCAGCCTGCGGATCACCCAGAACAGCAGCATCATCACCAGGCCGCCGATGATCCACGTCAGCCCAAAGCTCTTCGCCTGGTCGCCGAACCAGCTTCCCCACCCCTGCACCGACAGCCCATACTTCAGCGAAAGATGGTGCAGGTACAGATCCAGCGGCAGCTCCAGCAGAAAGCTCGCCACCAGAAACAGCAGCAGAAACACATATCCCTGCAGCCACCGGTTGCGGCCGGACCGCACGGCCACATCGCGAAACCACGCAATCGCTCCCAGCCACAACAGCAGCAGCAACTGGACGATCCCCCACGCCTCATCGGCAAAATGCGTCGTCACATGCACGCTGGCCAGGTGTTGCGCCTTGGCCAGCTTGTCCGGAGGCAGCGAATAATCCGGCAGATTCCCATGCGGCGCGGCCGCGGCTATCTCCTGCGCGGCATAGGCGTTCGCCGCATGTTCGGCGTCCGTCTCGTGCGAGCAGCCGGCGAGCAATAGCAGCGGAATCATCAGGCAAACCGGCAGAACAAAGCGGCGCAAAGACATGAGTCTCCTTCCGGCTGGCAATCCACGGTCTTCCGAGTCTGACCCACGGCCGCCGTTCGCGCAAGAGCATCTTTGTCACAGTCTCAATCTGCGCCAAAAGTGGAGCGGCACAGCTATTGACCAGTCGAGTAAACTCGCTACACAGTCCACCACGCTTCCAGATCGGCCCTTCCGTTGACCTCCGCACGCTTGAAAGCCCCAGCCCTCTTGACCACACACGACAGCGCAGGATCGCATCGCCGGACAGCCGCCGCGTTGCCGCTTGCCTTCCTGCTCGCCGCAACATCCGCGGCCATGCCGCCCTCCGCCCGCGCTGCCGCGAAGCACGATGCCGCAGCTACACCCGCGGCCGCTGCGCCCGCCGATCCCGTGCTGCTCGACGCCATGCAGGCCGAGTTGCACCGCGCCATGAACTCGCTAGGCTCCTCAGATTTGTCAGGCTCGACCGCCACCCCATCCGCCACAAACACCAGCGCTACGTCCGCTACCAGCGTTCCATCCGCCCAGCCCAAACCCTACTTCCTCAGCTACTCCGTCGCCGACGCTGAGAGCGTCGTCCTCACCGCGCAGTACGGCGCCCTGGTCAACTCTTCCTCGTCGCACGCCCGCACAGCCGACGTGCAGATTCGCCTCGGCTCTCCCGCGCTCGACAACACCCACGGCGACCATCGCACCAGCGCCCTCACCACCATGCCTCTTCCGCTCACCGACGACCGCGACGCCATCGAGCGCACGCTCTGGTTCGCCACCAATCGCGGCTACGGCAAGGCGCTCGATGCGCTCGAGAAAGTAAAAACCGAGCAGCAGGTGCGCGCCAAGGAAGAGGACACCTCCGCCGATTTCTCCGCGCAGAAGCCCGTCAGCGACGTTCTCACCGCCGCGTCGGAGCTCGAAGTCAACCGCGCCGCCTGGGAGGATCGCCTGCGTGCGATCACCGCCGTCTTCCGCAGCCATCAGAACATCCTCTATGACATGGCGGTCCTGCAGGCCTCGCACGAGACCGACTACTTTGTCTCCAGCGAAGGCTCGCGCGTAGCCACGCCCAACCAGGTCGCGCGCCTCATCGTCCTCGCCCGCACCCGCGCTGTCGACGGCATGGACCTCTTCCGCGCCGAGACATTCGAGTCAGACGCCGCCGGCAATCTTCCCGACCAGGCCACGGTGCTCGCCAAAACCGAGGCCATGGCCAAAAATCTCGACGACCTCCGCACCGCGCCCATCACCGAGCCCTACGATGGCCCTGCTATTCTCTCCGGCCGGGCCGCCGCCGTCTTCTTTCATGAGGTCCTCGGCCACCGTCTTGAAGGACAGCGCCAGCGTGGAGACGAAGAGGGCCAGACCTTCACCAAGCTCGTCAACAAACCCATTCTGCCTACTTTCCTCTCCGTCGTCGACGACCCCACGCTCGCCCAGTTCAACGGCCAGGCCCTCAGCGGCCACTATCTCGTCGACGATGAAGGCCAGCCCGCGCAGCGCGTCGATCTCGTCGATAACGGCGTGCTCAAAGACTTCCTCATGTCGCGCGAGCCTATCGCCAGCTTCGCCGAATCCAACGGCCATGGCCGCGCCGAAACCGGCAAGATGCCCACCGGCCGCCAGGGCAATCTCATCGTCAGCTCAACCAAGACCGTGAGTGACGACAAACTCCGCGAGATGCTGAAGGACGAAGCGAAGAAGCAGGGCAAAGCCTACGGCCTCTACTTTGAAGACATCAGCTCCGGCTTCGCGGTCACCACGCGCCGCTCGCCACAAGCCTTTCAGGTGATTCCGCTGGTCGTCTATCGCGTCTACGTCGATGGCCGCCCCGATGAGCTCGTGCGCGGCGTCAGCATCGTCGGCACACCGCTGGCCGCGCTGGGCAGCATCGTCGCTACGGACGATCATCAGGAGATCTTCAACGGCGAGTGCGGCGCCGAGTCCGGAACCATCCCGGTCAGCGCCGTCGCGCCCGCCATGCTGGTCAGCAAGATCGAAACTCAGCGCCAGGCGCAGGGCACCGCCCGTCCGCCGCTGGTGCCGCCGCCGCCCCTCTCCACTCCGCCTGCCGCAGGCGCGCCGAAAGTTGGCCGCTAATGCGCACACCTTTCAGCGTAATTAAAACCAGCGTCATTGCGTCGATGAGCCGATCTTTTCGAATTGTCATCCTGAGCGCAGCGAAGGATCTGCTTTCCGTTCGGACTACCAACACATCGGGTGCCCCATTCATCGCGCGTGCCTTTCGCGCGATGGGTGGGTTCGCGCTCAGCATGGCGTTGCTCATCCCCGCGCACGCACAAAATCACACGACTGAATCGCGACACGCCAAAGCAGACGCGACCCCGGACCCCATCCTCGCCGCCATGAAGGCCGAGCTCACGCGCGAGCAGCAGCTCCTCGTGCTCCCCGGCATGCAGCGCCCGTACTTCATGCAGTATCGTCTCGAAGATCTGCACACCTACGAGGCCGTCGCCAACTACGGCGCCCTCACGCGCGAGACCGAGAGCCGTCAGCGCTTCGTGCGCGTCGAGGTCCGCGTCGGCGACTACGCCTCCGACTCCAGCTCCGCGCGCGGCGAAGGCACCCTCGAACTCGCTCCCTCCGATAACGACTCCGACGCTCTGCGCTTCGCTCTGTGGAGCGCAACCGACGAGGCCTACAAGAACGCGCTGCGCGCCTACGCCGCCAAGCAGGCCGCGCTCAAGCAGTATCAGACACCGCCCACAGCCAACGACTTCTCGCCGGCGAAACCCATCACCCATATCGAGCCGGTCCTCACTTTGGACATCGATCGCGCCGACTGGAAGCATCGCCTCATCGAAGCCAGCGGTCTCTTCGCCACGGCACCCGAGGTCCGCTCTTTCGCGGACGATGTTCAGTACTCCAGCGCCAACGTCGTCGCCGTCGTCGTGAACCGTTACACCGTCAACACCGAGGGCACGATGCTGCGCCACGGCTACGCCGGCTATCAGGATTCGATCAGCGTCGGCGGGCAGGCGCCCGACGGCATGCAGCTCGGCCGCGACAACGGCACCATCGCAACCACCGCCGCCGGGCTCGAAAGCTGGCCCGCGCTGCGCCAGCGCACTCTCAACGACCTCATCAGCTACAACGAGCTGCGCCATGCCCCGGTCGTCGCCGCCGAGGACTACCACGGCCCCGTGCTCTTCACCGCCGATGCCGCCACTGACGTCATCAGTCGCCTCTTCGTTCCCAACGTGGAAGCCGACCGCCCCGACATGGGAACCACCGCGCGCACACGCGGCGCCTATCAGTCCAGCTACCGCAGCCCCGTGCTGCCGTCGTTCCTCTCCGTCATCGACGACCCGACCCTGCACAGCTTCGACGGCCATGGCCTGCTCGGCTCCTATGCGGTGGATGACGAAGGCGTTCCTGTAGCGCCCATCACCGTCGTCGATCACGGCCAGCTGGTGAACTATCTCATCGACCGCGAGCCGGTGAAGGACCTCCCCGCGTCCAATGGCCACGGCCGCGCCATCGCCGGCCAGGCCGCCCGTTCAAAGGCTGGCGTCATCATCGTCAAAAGCAGCGATCCGCTCACGCCCGAACAGATGCAGGCCAAACTGCTCTCGCTCGCCAAGGAGCAGAATCGCGCCGTCTACGAGGTCGACACGCTTGGCGGCCGCGAGCTCATGCCGCGCCTCCTCTACCGCATCTCGCCCGACGGCAAGCGCACACTGGTGCGCGGCGCAGACTTCGACGATCTCGACCAGCGCGCCCTGCGCGCCGACATCATGGCCGCCGGCAGCAAGCCCTGGGTCGCGCAAACCATCGCTCCCGTGCCCGAGACAATCATCGTTCCTCCGCTGCTCTTCGACGACATCACCGTCAAGCGCGCCTCCGAGGAACAGCAGAAGCTCCCGTACTATCCGCCGCCGCAACTCGCAGCACAATAATCCAGTCTTTACTCAAAGCTCACAGCTCAAAACTGAGAGCACGAAACAGGCCACCGCTGCGGCTCCCCCGGCAATCGACGGTCAAGCGCACGCAGCCTCGTTCGATATAGCATGAGCCGCACAGGAGTTTTCATGCTCGCCAAGCCGCTCGCCGCCCTCGCGGCCGCCATTCTCTCTGTTGCCACATTCGCTCCCGCGCAACAGGCCGTGCCCGCGCCTTCGGTTCAGCCGCTCCAGCGGATGCCCTACTCCCCCTCGCTCGATCTCACTGACATGGACCGCACCGCCGATCCCTGCGTCGATTTTTACAAGTACTCCTGCGGCGGCTGGATGAAGAACAATCCCATCCCTCCCGATCAGGCCGCGTGGAGCGTCTACGGCAAGCTCGCCAATGAAAATCAGCAGTTCCTCTGGGGCATCCTCCAGACCGACGCCAAAGCCGCCCACCGTACACCCGTGCAGCAAAAGGTCGGCGACTACTTCGGCGCGTGCATGAACACGTCCGCAATCGACGCCGCCGGGATCAAGCCTATCCAGCCGGCGCTCGCGCAGATCGATGCGCTGAAGACGCGTGAAGCGCTGATCGCCGCGCTTACGACTCTGCATCACAATGAACCCGGCAGCTTCTTCTTCGGCTCAGGGACAGAACAGGACGCGGTTAACTCTTCGCTGATGATCGTTGGACTCGGCGCCGGTGGTCTCGGTCTTCCCGACCGCGACTACTACCTCAAGACCGACGCCCGCAGCGTGAAGCTGCGCGAGCAGTACATCGCCTTCGTGCAGCAGATGCTCGTGCTCTCCGGCGAATCGTCGGACAAAGCGAAATCCGATGCCGACGCCATCCTGCACATCGAAACGGCCCTCGCCCAAGCCTCGCTCACCCGCGTCGAGCGCCGCAATCCGCACAACATCTACCACATGATGACCGTCGCCGAGCTCACCCAGCTCGCGCCCTCCTTCAACTGGCCGAACTACTTCACGGAGCAAGGCGCACCCCATGTCGCCAAGCTCAACGTCTCACAACCCGCCTTCATCAAGGCCGTGCAGGCCGAGCTCGCCTCCGAACCGCTCGAGTCCCTGCGCGCCTACCTGCGCTTCCATCTACTCACCTCCGCTGCTCCCTACCTTGCGCACAACATCGAGCAGACCAACTTCGACTTCTACTCGAAGACGCTTCGCGGCATCAGCGTCGAGCCGCCGCGCTGGAAGACCTGCGTGCGCGCCGTCGATCGCAACCTCGGCGAAGCGCTCGGCCAGGAGTTCGTCGCCCGCACCTTCTCGCCCGACATGAAGGCCCGCACCCAGCTCATGACCGAGCAGATCGAAACCGCGATGGGTAACGAGATTAAAAACCTCGACTGGATGAGCCCCGAGACCAAAGCCGAAGCTCTGCGCAAGCTGCACGCCATCCGCAACAAGATCGGCTACCCTGCACACTGGCGCGACTACACCGCGCTCAACGTCAAGCCAGACGACTACTTCGGCGATGCCATGCGTGCCTACAAATTCGAAGACGCGCGCCAGTGGCACAAGCTCGGCAAACCCGTCGACCTCAACGAGTGGGGCATGACGCCGCCCACTGTCAACGCCTACTTCAACCCGCAGATGAACGACATCAACTTTCCCGCTGGTGTTCTGCAGCCGCCCCTCTACGACCCCAAACTCGACGACGCTCCCAACTACGGCAACACCGGCGCCACCATCGGCCACGAGCTCACCCACGCCTTCGACGACGAAGGCCGCCAGTTCGATTCCAAAGGCAATCTGCGCGACTGGTGGACGCCGGCCGACGCCAAGGGCTTCGAAACCCGCATCAACTGCATCCGCGATCAGTACGCCGGCTACATCGTCGTCGACGACATCCACATCAACTCCAAACTCACGAGTGGCGAGGACGTCGCCGATGTCGGCGGCACGCTGCTCGCCTACATCGCCTGGCAGGCGCAGGAACAAGGCAAAACGCTCAACGATATCGACGGCTTCACCCCTGACCAGCGCTTCTTCATCGGGATGGCGCAGTGGGCCTGCGAGAACGACCGCCCCGAAGACCTCCGCGTCCACGCCGCCACCGATCCGCACTCTCCCGGCTTTGCCCGCATCAACGGCGTCGTCTCCAACATGCCGCAGTTCCAGAAAGCCTTTGGCTGCAAGGCCACCGAGCCCATGGTGCACACGCCCACCTGCAAGGTCTGGTAGCTCCAAATTGCTGCCGCCCGCAAGTTTCGGCGCCTGACTCCAAAATTCGCCATTTCTTCGCCTCTGGGAGGTGCCTCGGCGGATGACCTCCGGCACTTCGGAAAGTGCCTCCGGCGTGGTATACTTTCAGTACGGGAGAGATTGCAAAATCCCCTGTATTCACAGGGGTTTGCGCGTATCCAGCGCCCCTCCGCTCCCGGCCTGATTGGAGCTTTGATTTCGTGCCTGAAAACGCCGCTGCCGTAACCTCTACGTACCCTGCGTCCCCCGCATCCACGCCTCCTCCTCCGCCCACTGGAACTTACACCGGCGAAAACATCACCGTACTCGAAGGCCTCACCGCTGTTCGCCTTCGTCCGGCTATGTACATCGGCTCCACCAGCGAGCAGGGTTTGCATCATCTCGTCTATGAGGTTGTCGACAACTCCGTCGACGAAGCGCTCGCCGGCCACGCCACGAAAATCGACGTCACCATCCACGTCGACAACTCCGTCACCGTCGTCGATGACGGCCGCGGCATCCCCGTCGACAACAAGACGCTGCCTACCGGCGAGGTCATGTCCGCCGTTCAGGTCGTGCTCACCATGCTGCACGCCGGCGGCAAGTTCGACGCCAACAGCTACAAGGTCTCCGGCGGCCTGCACGGCGTCGGCGTAAGCTGCGTCAACGCCCTCTCGGAAGAGTTCAACGTCGAGATCTGGCGTGACGGCTTCGCCTGGGAGCAGGACTACTCCAAGGGCGAGCCCGTCAGCAAGCTGCGCCGCATGGGCCCCAGCAAGCGCCGCGGCACCCGCATTCACTTCCTCCCCGACCGCTCCATCTTCACGGTCACCGACTACAACTTCGACATCCTCGCCGGCCGCCTGCGCCAGCTCGCCTTCCTCAACAAAGGCATCGAGATCAACCTCACCGACGAGCGCACCTCCGACGCCAAGACCGGCGAAGCCAGGACCCAGCAGTACAAGTACAACGGCGGCATCTCCGAGTTCATCAAGCTGCTCAACAAGGGCAAGCAGGTGCTGCATGAGAAGCCCATCTACATGGAAGCCGAGCAGGGCTCGCTCGCCATGGAGATCGCGCTGCAGTACAACGACAGCTACTCCGAAACCATCTTCTCCTTCGCCAACAACATCAACACGGTCGACGGCGGAAGCCATCTCTCCGGCTTCCGCACCTCGCTCACACGCACCATCAATGCCATCGGCCAGAGCATGGGCCTCTTCAAAGACGTCAAGGAAAATCTTTCAGGCGACGACGTGCGCGAAGGTCTCGTCGCCGTCATCAGCGTCAAGCTGCCGCAGCCGCAGTTTGAAGGCCAGACCAAGGGCAAGCTCAACTCCGACATCGCGGGACAAGTGCAGGCCTTCGTCAATGAGCGCCTCGGCGCCTTCCTTGAGCAGAACCCGCCCATCGCCAAAAAAATTATCAACAAAGCCATCGACGCCGCCCGCGCCCGCGAGGCCGCGCGCAAGGCCCGCGACCTCACCCGCCGCAAAGGCGCGCTCGATGGCGGCGGCCTCCCCGGCAAGCTCGCCGACTGCTCCGAGCGCCGTCCCGAGATGTGCGAGCTCTACCTCGTCGAGGGCGAGTCCGCCGGCGGCACTGCCAAGCAGGGTCGCGATCGCAAATTCCAGGCCATCCTCCCGCTCAAAGGAAAAATTCTCAACGTCGAAAAGGCCCGCTACGACAAGATGCTCGGCCACGAAGAGATCCGCGCGATGATCACCGCGCTCGGCACCGGCATCGGCAAGGACGACTTCGACATCGCCAAGCTGCGCTACGGCAAGCTCATCCTCATGACCGATGCCGACGTCGACGGCTCGCACATCCGCACGCTTCTGCTCACCTTCTTCTTCCGCCACATGCAGGACCTCATCAAGCGCGGCAACGTCTACATCGCGCAGCCGCCGCTCTACCGCATCAAGAAGGGCAAGTTCGAGCAGTACATCAAGGACGACCGCGAGTACGTGCAGGTCATGGTCAAGCGCGCCTCTGACGGCATGGTGATTCGCTACGGCGAAGGCGGCGCCAAGCTCGAAGGCAAGGAGCTGACGAAGTACATGTCGCAGCTCAACGACTACCTCGGCTTCTTCGACAAAGTCTCCAAGAAGCTGCGCAACGAAGACGTCGTCCGCGCCTTCGCCGAGATCTTCGCCAACGAAGGCAAAGACCCCGCGCGCCGCGCCGACTTCGAATCGCCCGACAAGCTCAAGCAGATGCGCGCGCGTCTCACCGAGCTGACCAAGCCCTATCAGTTCCGTGCCGTCTCCGACGTCGAACGCGACGAAGAGCACCAGCTCTACTCCGTCTCCTTCACCGACGCGCAGGGCGCCGTCCGCCGCATCGACTGGACCCTCGCCGCCGCCCCCGAGTCCCGCCAACTCCTCGCCAAGCAAGCCCAGTTGGGCGACGCGCTCCGCGGTCCCTTCCTCATCGAGTACGCCGGCAGGGAAGCCGTCGCAGCCTCGAAGACCGTCGAAGAGCAGGCCGAACAGGATCTCGAGAACACCGAAGAGGTAGAGCTCGAAGGAGCGCTCGACGTCGGCGCAGCCCCGGCCGCGGTCAAGCCCGCCAAGCGCTCCTCCAAGGTCTCGCAGGACCCCGTCGAGAAGAAGACCGTCCGCGAGGTCTTCGAGTACGTCATCGAGCAGGGCCGCAAGGAGTATCAGGTGCAGCGCTACAAGGGCCTCGGCGAGATGACCGCGCCACAGCTTTGGGAAACAACGATGGACCCCGCCCGCCGCACGCTCCTCCATGTCAAGCTCGAAGACATCGCCGCCACCGAAGAGATCTTCACCACGCTTATGGGCGAAGACGTCGAAGCCCGCCGCAAGTTCATCGAA